>DASQQR010000188.1:0-6230 GCA_035643335.1 Anaerolineales bacterium | reverse complement strand
CATTACTGGTGATCGTTGCTGTCGGGGCAGTTGGTGGATTGCTGGCTCACAGTTTGTCAAGCCCGATCGAGCGCTTGATCGTCGCAGCTGAGCAATTTGAGCACGGCGAATTAGATATACGCCTGAAACCAACTGGCGCTCGGGAGTTGCGACGTTTAGCCATGGCTTTAAACGCTATGGCGGAGCGCCTCCAAGGCAGTCTGGACGAGATGCATACTTTTGTCGCCAATGCCAGCCATGAACTGCGTACTCCATTGACCACTGTCAAGTTGCGGGTTGAGGCCCTGCGCGCCGGTGCGCTTGAGGATCCCCAGGTAGCCCCCCGATTTTTATCTGATATTGAGGATCAGGTCGATCGATTAAGTCGCATGGTAAATGACTTGCTCGATCTCTCTCGTCTTGAGGGGGGAATTGACGCCGCCAATCGAGCGCCCCTGGATTTGGGTCGCATTGCCACCGAGGTTCGTGATGTGTTCCGGGTACGTTCTGAAAAATCGAGGTTGCAGGTAAATCTTTGGGTAGACCCAAACCTGCCGCCGGTTCTTGCGGATGAAGACCAGATATGGCGTGTGCTCATGAATTTGCTGGACAATGCGATTTCATATACCCCGGCTGAAGGACGAGTCGATTTGCGCGTTGTGTCGCTTAAAGATCGCGGCGTTGTCCGCCTGGAGGTGCGAGATACCGGGTTGGGGATCTCTCCCAAAGATTTGCCCCATATCTTCGAGCGTTTCTATCGCACCGAGAATACGCGCCAGCGCAAGGGTCGCTTGCAGGGCAGCGGGATTGGGCTGGCTATTGCCAAGACAATTGTAGAAAACCATGGAGGAAAAATCGGCGTGAACAGCCGAATTGGAGAGGGCTCCCTGTTCTGGGTGGATTTGCCGGCCGTCACGCGAAACTAAATTTTCCCAGATTGTGCTATTTCAGCAGTCCGCGGCTTTCGCTATTAAAAGGGGGAGAAGCTCTGTTTCCTGTTACCGGATGATGGCCGGCTAAATCAATTCCGAATGGGTCGTTTTCAAGCCTTCATTTCGGGTTGCGCTGCAACGTCTGCAGTACTGGCGAGAACATAAAAGGGCAGTCGGATCCGCCCGGATCAAGGTGCGCACGGTCTCGATTAACTCTACCAGGGAAACGGCTTCGACCTGTCCAGGTCCGATCTGAACCTTCCGACTGAACGCCTCAATCTTGGGAGCGATCGCCTGGAAGCCCTCCGAGCAGCCAGGAAAGCCCGGACACTCGCGCACTCCGTGCCGGGTGAGGGCCCAGCGCACAAACTGCTTGCGCCCGGATAGCCGTTCAGCGTAGTGGATGCTGGTGTTGACCGTATGGTCAACTCCAAGCAGCAACACCGAGCCTTCTTTCTCAGCCAATACTCGGATAGGCGCCAGCGGTTCGGCATAGGTTTGGGCTTCAAGGGCTGCATCGGCGCCGACCCCTGTGAAAGAGAGGATCGGGTGCAAGGAGCGACGCGATTTTGGGTGATGCTGTAGGGTTTCGGAGAGAGCTCCCATCAGCGGATCGACAGGCATTTCTGCATCGAAAATCTGTGCTACTCGATTGGTAGTGTAGCTCCCGCCATAATCCATTCCGTTGTCCGGTGGTCCTACCTCCGGCACAACCATTGTTTTGTAGGTGAATGCTGGCATGATCAAGGCGTTGGTGGTTGCCAGGATGGCACCGAGCATGGTCTCGGCTCCCCCCTGGATCCTTCCGAAGGCCGAGAGCGAAGCGTGGGCGATGATGGGCCTGGCAGGATCCAGTTCAATCTTTCTAAGTCCGGTTGTCAGGTCCCTGAAAGTCAGCATAAACCTCGGGTTGTCCTTCTATTTACCTTTCCAATCGGCCTTACGTTTCTCAACAAAAGCCTGCATTCCTTCTTTTTGATCTTCACTGGCGAATAAGAAGTAAAAAGCGCGCCGTTCATGGGCCAGGCCATCACTCAAGAACGACTCGAAGGCGTGATTGACCGCTTCTTTCCCTAATCGGACGGCTAAGGGAGCCCGGCTGGCGATTTCGCCAGCCAATTGCAGCGCTTCTTCCAGATAACGTTCCACAGGAACAACCCGGTTGACCAGTCCGACTAGGAGGGCTTCCTCAGCAGAAAGGGTGCGATTATTGAGAACCATTTCCATCGCGAGCGCTTTACCCACGGCTCGAGTCAGCCGCTGTGTACCCCCTGCGCCAGGAATCACTCCCAGGTTGATCTCCGGTTGGCCAAATCGAGCGCTTTCGGAAGCCACAATCATGTCACAGGACATCGCCAGCTCGTTTCCCCCACCCAAACACCAGCCCGATACTGCTGCGATGACCGGTTTTTTTATCTCGGTGATCTGGTCCAATGGTTCAATATGCGCCCGTTGCAGTATCTCCACTGCTGAAGCATCTACCATTTCTTTGATATCGGCTCCAGCTGCAAAAGCGCGCTCATTGCCCGTGATCACAACCGCACCGATGCCATCGTCGGCATCAAACTCACGCAGCGCCTCCATGATCTCTGCCATCAGGGTGCTGTTCAGAGCATTGAGGGCTTTGGGTCGGTTGAGGCGTACAAGCCCAACACGGTCGTGGGTTTCTATTATGATCGTTTCATAAGAACTCATTCGAAATCTCCCGGTTAAGTAAGTTGACAAACGAAGCGATTTTAGGGCCCTTCAGTTCAACACATCACTTTGCCACCATCCACATTAATAGCCTGTCCAGTCAAGTAAGCAGCTGCCTCGCTACACAAGAACAAGACCAGGCCGGCAACGTCATTGGGTCTTCCCAGGCGACTGATCGGAATGTCTTCCAGCCACTTATTCATCATGGCGGTGTTCTTTCGCAGTGCCGCAGTCATCTCGGTCTCGATAACGCCAGGACAAACCGCATTCACCCGGATATTGTATGCTGCCAGTTCTCTTGCGGCTTCGCGGGTTAGGCCAATCAGGCCCATCTTGCTGGCTACGTAAGCCGAGCGATCTTTCAAGCCGTGGGCGCGGCCGGCGATGGAGCTGATATTGACGATCACACCGCCTCCTTGTTCCCGCATCACCCGCCCAACAGACTGAATAGTGAAGAATGGACCGTTCAGGTTGACATCCAGGGTATGTCTCCAGTCCCACTCATCTAAATCCAACAAGGAGGTGTGCGGTTCTACACCCGCGTTGTTGATCAATATATCGATTTGTTCCCAATCATCCAGGATTTCTTCGATCATCGTTTGTACAGACATCTTATTAGAGACATCAGCCATGTAGCCGCGTGCATCACCTCCGCCGGCAGTGATCAGGGCGACCGTCTCATCCAGGTTGACTGGCGTAATATCGTTGGTGGCGACAAGTGATCCTCGCGCCCCAAAAGCCTGGGCGATCGCGCGTCCAATTCCTCTGCCCGCGCCGGTAACAAGTACCACTTTTCCGTTGAAATCGCTCATAACTCCTCTCTTTGGGTTCCTTCATCTGGCGTCATTTGGTTTTTAGCCAGAATCAACCTGTGGATTCGCACCGAGGGACCTCTTCCCGATTCTCGTTGGCGTTGACGGAGAGACCCAGGTAAATTGCGTTTTCCGCTCGTCTGGCTATTCGTCTGGAGGGGTTAGCAGGTCTATAACCTCAGCCCGGGTGACCCGCACGATATCCCGTGGGGACAAGCGCAACAAGGCGTTATGCGCGCCGCCCCCCGCGTATACGCTGTCTTTCTCCAATACGCGCCGGTCAATCAAGATGGGAAGGGCGCAGTAATGGCCAAAGGGCGGCATTGCGCCTACCTCATAGCCTGTCTCCTGCTGGACGGCCTCTGTAGAGGCCAGCTTCACTTTCTTTCGTCCTACGTTATAGTGCGCCGCCAAAGATCGCCGGTCAACGTGAGACGGACCGCAGCTGATCGTCAGTACAGGTTGGCCTCGGACCATGAACAGGATCGACTTAACGATATGATCTGGATGTGTCCTCACGGCCTGGGCCGCGGCTTCCACAGTGGGCGTTGGCATATCAAGGTAAAGGATTTCTCCATCTATACCTTGGGCCTGCATGTAGGCTTCCAGGTCACTCGGTCCCAGAATCTTCATCTCTGGCATTGGCTTCCTGTTTCTTGAATTTAAGTATGTTTTCGAGATTGTCTTCTTTGTGGTCGGCATATAGCAGGGTCATATGCCCACCGGTCATCTTTTGCAGCAGTTCTCCGGTTGCTCTTCCCTCTGGTGAGCCCATTGCTGCCTGAATATCCGAAAGCGAATCGAAGTACAACTCGTGAATAATCGTGCAATCGTACCGCCCGTAGAGGATCCCATCTATGCGGCTGGTTGATTCGCGCCGCAGCCCAGGCATGCGCTCCGCCAGGTGTAGGAATTGAGGCCAGATTTCTTCGAAGGCGTCATAATCTTCCGGTGGCTCGATCAAGATGACCAGTTTGTGCATTTCCACTCCTTTCGAGTAGATTATACCTCTCAACATTTAATCCCAAGTTATCGAGCCCTGGCACGTCAAACCCCCGAGAGCCTTCTGAATCCGGCACAACGATCCCCAATGGACCCTTTGCCATTCAAACATAATACTTTTGTAAGAATAACCGGAGTAGAGTTTGCCGCTCTAGGCAATCGGATAAATCGTGGTATCATTCTTTTTGGTTTGGAACCATTTACCTGTCAAGAGGTATAATCATGAACACTATGGACGATAAAATCACAATCATAGAGGGGCCACCCCCTACCTTTGAAGCGGTTGATGATGGCTGGGTGCTGGGATTGAATGAGAGCCCGAGCCTGGGCGAAATCGCTGTTACCCGGCTGCGCACTTTTAACGGCCCGGCATTGGTTGAGCGTTGCCACCGGGCCTGGCGCAATCAGCAGCCCATTCAATTGGAATACCGGACTACTGACGGAATACAACAGCAGGCGCCCATTGTGGCGGCGCGCTACATTGAAACCGATGCAGGCCACGTGTTGATTTTGTGGGTCCGATTAACTGATGAAGAAGTTGAGTTGGAATTGGGTTACGAGGAAGACGATTTCGGCGACGGGGAGGATGACGATCCAGACTACCCGAACTGGTCGTTCTAATCTGGAACTTACGAACCCGGGAGCAATCCCGGGTTTTTCTTTTAAACTCCGTTGTTGATGGAACCTGGCTCGAAATATCGAAGTTTTCTTTCGTTCCGCGCCATCCTGTGCTAGACTCGTCCTAAAACTGAATGAACGGGAGGTTTTATGTCTGACTCAAATCCTGTCCTTACCGAATTAAGCGGTCCTGTGCTCAAGATTCTGTTGGATCGCCCCAAAGCAAACGCCTTCAACTTGGAGATGATCGAGGCGCTCCGCGCCGCCTTCAAACAGGCTGAACGCGACGAGCAGGTACGTTGTGTGCTCCTCACCGGCAGTGGGAAAGTGTTCAGCGCCGGGCAAGACGTAAAGGATTTTATGTCACCTGGGGACCGCTCGTTTCGCGCTCACCTACAGGAGACTTACAATCCCCTAGTTCTCCAGATCCGGAAGCTGGAGAAGCCGGTGATCGCTGCGATCAATGGCGCCGTTGCAGGAGCTGCACTGGGGGTAGCCCTGTCTTGTGACTTGCGCATCGCTTCCGATGATGCTCGCTTTGTGGTCGGTTTTTTGGGGATCGGGTTGGGCCTTGATTCTGCGGTGTCTTTGTTACTCCCCGCGTTGATTGGCCTTGGCCGAGCCGCGCAATATGCCTTCACCAACGCTCCCATAAGCGCCCAGGACGCTCTGGCTTGGGGATTGGTCAATCGCCTGGCTCCAGCCGGCCAACTGCGTGATGAAGCGGCTGCCTGGGCTGCGCAAATTGCCCAGGGCCCGGTACGAGCCATGGGGCTTGCCAAGCGAGATTTCAATAAGGCAGTCTTAGGCAACCTCGCACAAGTGCTGGACTATGAAGCCCATAACCAGGACATCGCCGGTCGGGGACCGGAACACAAAGAGGGACTTCGAGCCTTCGTTGAAAAGCGCTCGCCAAGCTATGTCTAATATCAGTAGTTCACGAAAGAGCATTTGACGATTGATGTTGGACGACCTGTGCCACACCCCAGTGTTGCTCAATCGCACGAGCGAGCATGAGAGCCACACGGTGCAAAGACAGCCACTCCTTAGCTGGCGGCATAGATGAATTCTTTGGGCTGGTTGTCAGGCGATCTCGGAGAGTGACGTATAGATTGAACAAGATGAATGCCAGGCCGACCAATAATAGGCGGATGGCAGGGTTGCGAGTGGCAGTCCGAGCGCGCACCTGGTT
>DASQQR010000187.1:0-6806 GCA_035643335.1 Anaerolineales bacterium | reverse complement strand
TCGCCGGCCGATTCCCATGCGTTGATGAGTTTCGGCGATGTGGAATTCCCAGACCCATAAGCTGCGGTTCCAGGGGCGAGGTTCAGCCAGGGCAATCCCCACCATTTCCTCGCCGTCGTATGCGCCCAAGGATAACCCGTGAGAAACAAGCCTCTGCCCACGCGCGATATCTTCTTCCTCTGTCACCCATCGCTTGATGTAAGGATGACCCAAGTCGCGAAGCTCCAGAGAAATCGTAGTCCTCTGCGGAGCTTCAGTCTTTTCTACAATGTATTTCGATCGCGACGAATATCCCATATTGAGTCGACGAAGATCCTCGGGTCTGAGCTCTGTGAGCGTCCGTATATCGATCATGGTTAAGCCGGTTATCACTTACGCACTGACGTGCATAAGGTCGATTCTTGGCGAACTATGTAACCTCCAGCATGGTTACATCCAACCTCGGCGATGTATCCATATGAACATGCCAGACGGGACCAGCAGCATCGCTGCCATGATAAGGACGAATACTGTCCGGCCGGTCCAAGCACCCAGCGGAGTCACTGGTTGAAAGAAATTCATCCCGAAGAAGCCTGTCACAAATGTGATCGGCATAAATAAAGTGGTGATGATTGTCAGGGTCTTCATGATATCGTTCATCCAATTATTGATCACGGAAAGATAGGTGTCAAGAGTCCCGCTGGTCATATCTCGGATGCTCTCGCTGATATCATACAGGCGCACCAGGTGATCGTAGACGTCTCTAAAATAGATGCGTGCTTTAGGATCGATCACATTATAATCATCTCGTGCGAGTTTGTTCAGTACCTCGCGTTGAGGGGCGACGATCCGGCGCAGGTGCAAGACGGATCTCTTAAGAGCGAAGACGCGTTCCAGGGTGTCGGGGGCCGGTTCTTCGAAGAGTTCGTCCTCGAGAGCATCGATGTGATCATCCATTTCATCGACCACCGGCATGTAACTGGTGGCCAGTTCGTCGGTCAATCTGTACAAGATCTGAACTGCGCCCTGTTGCCAGAAGCGTTCATCTCGTTGGATGAGTCCCCAGGTCTGTTCGATGGCAGGGATCCGCTCATCATGATGGGTGACCATGTAATTCTTGCCCAGAAAGATATCTAACTCCTGGGTATCAAGATGCTCATCCTTGGATTTATCGAACATGACCGCGTGCAAGACGATGTAGAGATATTTTACCCAGTCATCTATTTTGGGTACGTGGGTTTCTTGCAAAGCGTCCTCGATCGCCAGAGGGTGAAAGCCAAAAATTTCGCGCAAGATCGGTTCATCTTCTTCGGGTGGGGTGCCCTCAAAGTCAACCCACAGGAGACATTGCGGGTCTTTTAGGGCAGATGGAAAATCCTTGGGGGTCAGACTGGTGTGCATATTTCCCTGCGCGTCGAAGTATATCGTTCGGATCATACCGGTTTTCTCCCGTGCCAAAGCGTATTGCACCCTATTTTTCGAGTTCGGACAGCAAAAGGTTTATGTTGCTATACAAAGAAGTGTAATCAATGGTGCCGAAGTCGGTTGTGTCGATTGTGAAAACACCTACACCCATTCCTAGCGAAAGCTGCTCGCCTTTACGCAGAATTTCACTTAGTTCCGTGATCGTCACCTGATCTACGTGTCCGGGATGACGCTCGCCCTTATCCGCCCGCCGCTTGAAGCGCTTCAAGATCACTTCGCCTTCAGTCTGGCATTGGATTTCGAAGCCGACAAAACCATACTTTTCTTTCAGATCTAGAAATCGTTGAGCATGGAGTGCGGCATCAAAGTTGCTTTCAACGATCAGGGAATTGCCCACGCGCAACTGGGATTCCGCAAAATAGAACATCAAATCGTAGCTGGCCAGGCTCAACAGCTTCGACCAAGGGCGATCGTGCCAACCTAAGCGCTCAAAGAGGAGTTCTTTGATCTCGTCTTTATTGATGAAAGGGAGATTGAAAGCCTCCGCTAGTCGTTTGCCCAAGGTCGTCTTATCTGCACAAGGGGGACCGGAGATAATAATGAGAAGAGCTTTAGACATATTTTAATCCAAAATTTGTGTGGGCATTAAAAGTTAAACGCCCGGTAGTTTCGGGCGTTTAAGTGTCGCATTTATTGGATTAGCAGTTATTTTCTCTTTAGGACCGGGAGTCCATTCTGGGTCTCTGAGACTTCGTAGCCTGCGGGCACCGAGTCCAGCGCGCCCTCTTTCTGCTCCTTGGAGAAGAAGTAAAGCATCTGCTCTTTGCCGCTCTTGAGAGCCCGTTTTTTGCCGTGCAGATAGTAAGTTACACCACGAGAGTTTTTATAACTGTAAGCCATGATACAGATCCTTCCTCCTCAATTTTATGATGGAATGCTTTTACCCCCGAGAGAATCGACTATGAGCAAAGCCGTTTCTACTCAGGGCCTTAGTGTATATACTATACACAAATAATCCATTTAACGCAATCCCTTTTCCGGGCTTAAATACATCGCGCTGGACGCCAACCTAACTCCGGAAACGGGGCAGCAAAGTATCAACTTCCCTTGGCAATGGGGGAGTGCCGGTTGGATTAATCCAGACCTTCCAATTTCTGGAAACTCGTGGTATTAAAGACCCCTGCAGAAACGCAGAGGAGCTGGGAAAATCCGAAACCCCAGACTCCCACAAATAGCGCCGTGATGGAGGAGGTATTAATGCTTAAGCGGATCACAGGCCGACCACTGCTTTACCTGTTTGTCAGTAATCTCATCGTTTTGTTCGTCGGCATGGGGCTTTTCCCGCTGTTGCCGCTCTACGCCACTGAGTTCGGGGCGTCAAAAACCATCGTGGGGATCTATTTTGCCATCATGTATATGTCCAATGCAGCTGGCTCCATGCTGCCTGCCTGGCTGGCCGACCGGCTGACTCGCAAGGGCCTGTTCGTGGCTGGCAGTGTATTGGGAATCCCGGCCTTATTCCTGTTGGGGAGGGCGACTGCACTGTGGCAGGTGGTGATTTTGACCTCGGCCTTGTGGCTTAGCGGTGGGATGGTGATTGGCCTGGCTGGCGTGTTCACCGGCCTTTACGCCAGTCGTGCTAGCCGCGGCAAATCCTTCAGCCTGATGTCTCTGCCGATGCCTCTTGGCGCTCTGATCGGCGGAGCGGCAATCGGCCAATTGGTGACCTGGCGAGGCTATGCTTCGATGTTCAGCGTGTTGGGTTTTATGTGGATCGCTTTGCCGCTGATCGGACTTTTCGTGCTCAAGGATAAGCCAGTCTCCGAGCCGGATGACACGACCGCTCGCCTGAGTACCAGCCAGCCTCAATTCGGGGGATCCTTTTACTTGCTCCTGGGATTGAGCTCGGCTTCCCTTGTGGCCATTAACGCTGGCCGTTTAGGCACCTCATTGTCTATGCAAGCCCTCTCGTTTTCCCCCAATGCGATTGCCAGTTCGGCTACAGTGAGCGGCTTGGTGACGATCCCGGTGACTTTCCTGATTGGGGCGCTCTCCGACCGGCTGGGTAGAGAGCGCTTTCTGGTGACGACCTATTTGTTGGCATTCATCGGCGCGTTAACCCTGGTGTTGGCCACCCAGCTGTGGCAGTTCTGGCTGGCAGCCACTTCATTGTTAGTGGCCTTATCCGCATCCGGTGCCATATCCTCGGCTCTGGCTACCGACCTCTTACAGCCGACAGCCTTGACCCGTGGTTTGTCCTGGCTCAAGGGAACGGGTTCCATTGCCGGGGTGATCAGCTTTACAGGCACCGGGCTCTTGCTGGATAACTTCGGGCCGGTGCCCCTATATCTCTTGGCAATGGTTCTGCCGCTGATCGCCGCCGTCGGTTTGGAAGCGGTCGGATGCAAGCCGAAACGCTTCCTGCCCCTGCCGGCCAGGCTTCATACCGACTTCTTCTGCATGTAGTTTAAGAGGTGAGGGAAAGACCCCGATTACATACTAGAGGGCCTCTGCTTTGCGCAGCAGTTCTTCCAGAGGCATTTCGGCAAGCGTATCCAGGCGTAGATCGGCATGATCCAGGGGAAGCTCCCGCGTGAGCGGGTTGGGGACGGCCACGCAGAAAAGACCGGCTCGCTTGGCGGCCATCACCCCGTTGGGTGAATCCTCCAGGGCGATGGCCTGATGGGGCTCTACATTTAAGCACTCCAATGCCGAGAGATATAAATCAGGATCTGGCTTGGCACGGTCGACATCGTCAGAGGCGCGGATGCAGTCAAAATGAGATAATAGCCCAAGTCGAGTCAGGTGTCTGGTGATCCATTTGCAGGACGAGCTGGAGGCAATCGCAAGTCCCAATCCCAATCTTTTAGCCTCGGCAATATAGGCCTCCACGCCAGGCAGGACCGGTTGCCGGGCGTTCAGTTCGTCCTCACGAGCCCGCCGTTCTGGTGAAAGCGCGGCGCGGTCTACTGGATAGCCGAGCTTTTCTTCTAATAAGGTGAAGGGGTCAAGAGTACCTACAGGTACACCAATGATCTTGGCCCAGGTTTCAAGGCGCAGATCACAATCATATTTCTGGAAAAGCTCTCGCCAGGATTGGTAGATGGGACCTTCTGTGTCTAAGATCAGGCCGTCGAAGTCGAAGATCAGAGCGCGGATCATTGTCCCTCGCCCCGTTCCCGCCGCACCTCCTCAATCACATTGGCAGCCAGCTGGCTCAGCGACTTAGATAATCCTCTACTTTCGGCCTCGTTTGCATCGTTGCCGTCTGTCACCATGTGGCTGGCGCGCCAGTATAGGTCGAGCAACTCGAGTGGAGAGAAGTTGCCCACAGCCTGGTCATCCGGTAAACGCACGCGTGTCTCCGTTTGGGGACGTTTGACTAAATGAAACTCAAAAGCTGGGGCTGCGTATTCCCGTAAGGCTGCGTCGTCAATCATTGATTCCCAATCGCGCGGGTACTCTACGGTCAGGCGCAGGATGGCTCCGGCGAACTTCTCTGGGTCAGGTAGCGCTTCCCGCAGCCGGGTGTTCACATCCTCAGGTGAGTCGAGGCGAACAAAACGATCCACAAATGGTCGGATTTGGTCCAGCTGGTGCCACTCCATCTCGGTGTGGCCGCGCGACACATGGGCGATCACGAAATATTTATTGTCGTGAACCTCGCCAAAGTCGATCCGTTCGATGGATCCGGGGTAAATCACCGGCGGGTGGGCGTTTTCGTTGAGGTTCTGGGGTTTGTGGATGTGGCCTAAGGCCACGTAATCCAGGCGCGGATCACGAACCAAGGAACCGGGTAGGACCAGATCGCTCCCCAGCATAACGGTGCGCTCGACGCCGAACTTGGCTCCCTGCACGGAGGCATGCGCCGTCAGCACGATGGGCACGTCCGGATCGGCTCGCTCAAACCACGTCTGCACCAGTTCGGTGAGGCGCTTCTCCAGCTGTTCGTAAATCTGGCCAGAGTCGTTGGCGCGGATGTCCATATGCGCGACCAGGCCGGATCGCGACACCCACGGCAGGGCCATGATCTGCAAAGGGACGCTTTCGAGATCCTCCGGTGCCAGAAAGGAGGGACGGTCGACGACGTGCACGTGGGATACTTCTAGAGTAGCGAACTCCTCGACAGCGTGCGCCCGGCCGAGCGCGGGCGACAGGTCGTGATTTCCGATCAACAGAACAGTGGGGATGCCGGCTTTGGAAAGACGGATGATCCGCCGGCCCCACTCACGTTGGTAGGTGGGCGCGGGGTTGCGGTCCTTGTAGGCATCCCCGGCGAAGAGCACCAGGTCGACCTTTTGGCGGATAGCCGTGTCAATGATGATATCGAGGGATTTGAGGAAGTCAGTCACCCGCACCGGCAGACCGGTTTGGGGGTCGCGGCGGCCGTAATTGGCCATATCGATATGGGCGTCTGCGAAGTGAAGAATTGTAGGCATAGCGATTAGGGTGAAGCTCCCAGAAGTTTCAACTGGTATGAGCTGGGCTCGAAATCGGGGTGCAGCTTCAGGCTGGCGCGGTAATCGGCTATGGCGCCACTGGTGTCTCCCAGGGCGGCTTTGGCCATGCCGCGCCAGTAAAAGCTCTCTTCCAGGGCCGGCTTGCTCATGTTAGCCAGAGTCCGGGTGGCCAGATCGATCACATCGTAATACCGGCCGCTGTAAAAGTAGGCAAAATAGGGGCCGGTCTGGTACCACATCATCCGCCACGGGCGTTCTTCTTCCGGGATGCTGGGATAAACGCTGAAGGCTTGATCGTAGGCTTGGGCCGCTCCTGCGTAATCCTGAAGCATCATCAGGCTGGTGCCCCGGTTGAACCAGGCGAAAAATTGATCGCGGCCGCTAAGCGTATAGACTTCCTCGGAAGCCACTTGAGCGGCAGTTTGCTCGCTGGTGGTTTCATCCCAACGAGATCCTAGGATGGCCTTTACTTCCGTTTCGCGGTCCGGCGGGTAAATCACAATGTAGAGGTAATCGAAGGCGCGCCAACCATCCAGAATGTCTTGATAGGACATCTCGTGATCGGGCCCGATGTAGGTGTCTTGTACAATCAGGATCTGCTTGGCCTGGTCATATCCGGTGACCAGCTGATAGTGACCCATCCAGCTGAATTCGCCGGCCAGGTCGGTTAAAAACGTGCCTTTTTCCAGGATGACCGGGAAGCCGTTGGCCACCAGCTCTTTAACCAGGTCCAGATCGCCGCCGACCCGCACCGCAGAGCCGAGGCCCGCCTGTGTCTCGGCAAAATCAGCCATCTCATAAGGCATCACATTCTTATCGTCGTTCTCCGGCTTGATAGCCCTCCCGACTACGTCCCGGTTGCCCTTCCAGCCCCAGAATGTGAGCGCCATGGAGAGGTTGGATGGCCCACAGTAATTGAAGCGCCCGTGCTGGTCTTCGTAC
>DASQQR010000186.1:0-5852 GCA_035643335.1 Anaerolineales bacterium | reverse complement strand
TTATTCCCTGTGCAATGGCCTGATTTGGAGGCTCCAATGCCCGCTGAGCGACCAGAGCCACCCCCAAGGCAACTAGCGAACGCCAAGGCCAAATGACTGTGCGAGCATCTGGGGCTGCCACAAATCGTTCTTGAGCCTCTCCACGTATTTCCGCGTTTGCTGTGGCGGCTGAGCCCATCGCCTCGGGTTTCACCGATTCGAAACCTACCCCTGTGTTTGCCCCGAATCGCTCATGGGCCTCAGCAGGAGGAATTTCCAGATGCACGCCCTTCCAGGGCATCAGTTTAGATTTGAAGTAGTCCAGAACGCTTGGTTCTCTCTCGACCATACTCCTACCTATATTTCCCCTTTGATTTTTTCATATAATGCCTCGTAGGCCACCGCCGCGGCAGCAGGCGAAAACTGATTGGCAATTAATTCGGGATCACTTCTGTACTCATGTGGACCGTCCAAAACAGAGGATAACGCCTCTGCCAGAGCAGAAGAATCACCCGCGGGAAAGATCCTCCCCATCCCCGTGATGGAAGCAGGCTGGCGCACGCCTGGCAGATCGGAAGCGACTACCGGTACGCCGTTCATCATGGCCTCGACTTGAACCAGGCCGAACGACTCGGTGGAATTTAAGCTCGGAACCACCAACACGTCCAAATTGGGATAAAATGCCGCCATCCGGGAAGGATCCAGCACGCCCAGAAATCTCCATTGACCTCTTTCGCGATACTTGTCGATTGCCGGGAAAAGCCGAGCGGCATATTCATCTTCACCGAGAACATCCTGGTATTGACCCGCATAGAGGACCACAGCATTCGGATTGCTTCTCAGTACTTCAGGAAGCGCGTTTAAAAGCACTTCAATGCCTTTTTCTGCAGCAAAGCGAGCTGCCATGCCGATCACCGGGCTTCTTCCGTCCAAGGCATATTCTTGAGCGAAACATCGTACAGCCTCTTTGGATACTGCCGGTAGCTCTACTGGCGGGAGGATAGTTTCCACTTTACCATAATATCGCCTTGCGTATGGCGAGTGCCTGGCATAATCATCCGTGTAGGTTACGATGCGGTGCGCAGACAATGCCGCCAAATGATTCATCAAATTGACTGCGTAATTGGCGGTCCGGTTAAACAGTCCGGGGGGTAATTTGAGATCGCAATGATAGGTAAGAATAGTGGGCTTAGATAACATTCGTCCACGCAGAGCGATGCCAGCGGCATCGAATTGGGGCAAATGCAAGTGAATAATCTCATTCTCCAAAACCAGGCGAGTGGCCAGTAATCCGATGGTGGGCATAACCACCCCCTTGCTGATCCGCATCAGGACCGGAGCCCGCACGATCAGCACATTATCCTTGACCTCCTCACGCGGGGTTGAGCGATCAAACTGGGATGTCAGTATGGTCACTTCATGGCCCCGGCGGGCCAGGGCCTTCGCCAAGCGCTCAGTATAGATCGTCAGACCGCTGATATGGGGACGGTAATAAGTCAGGGCTGTAAGAATGCGCATATGTTAAATTTAATCGTTTGTGAAATGGAAAGATTAAGTATTCGATTAAGAAAATCCGGTGTTCCTTCTTTATGAAAACAAATGCCGGTTCTGCGTCACCCAATTAAACAATCCCTGAAGGCCAGATTCCGCGTCGATTCGAGGCATCCACCCCAATACCTGCTCCGCTTTTCGAATATCCGAGACATATATTCGCTGATCTCCGGGCCTCCACGTTTCGCGGGTAATTGGTATCTGCTTGCCCAACAGGCTCTCTAGAATAGGCCCAAACTCCAACCAAACGGATAGAGTGTTGTGCGGACCCCCACCCAGATTGAACACCTGGCCGGCGGCAGAATCAATGTTATCAATTGCGCTATCATAGGCGTCCATCAAGTCTTCCACATGCAGTACATCGCGAACTTGTTTGCCATCCCCGTAAATGGTTATTGGCTTGCCCGTCACAGCCGCGATCACAAACCAGGCTAGCCAGCCCTGGTCTTCTACACCAAACTGGCGCGGCCCGTAAATGCAGCTTTGCCGAAAGACGACGGTCGGTAAACCATAAATACGGTGATAGTCCCGCGCGTATTGGTCTCCGGTGCCCTTCGAACAACCATAGGGAGAGTGAAAATCCAGCGGATAGGTCTCGGGAATGCCAAATGGCAATTCAGTGTAGCTGTAGCGCGTGTTTGCCTCCGCGACCTGTATGGCCTCCATGCCACCGTATACCTTATTGGTCGAGGCGTACAGAACAATTGGCCTTTTTTCCGAGAACCGAGCCGCTTCCAAGACATTGAAGGTCCCCACAGCATTGCTCTCAAAATCCTCACGCGGATGGGCAACCGATGTGGTGACGGCAACCTGTCCAGCAAGATGAACAACCACATCCACATTTCGCGCGGTAGAAGTGAGCAAGGCAGCGTCGCGCACATCCCCGACCACAAGGTGAAAAGTGTTCTCGACAAAGGTCTGCTCGAGCCACTGCAAGTTCAGGGAGGCACCTTTGCGCGATAGATTGTCATAAATGGTCACCCGTTCGCCGCGCCGGATCAAGCGAGCAACATAATTCGTGCCAATGAATCCGGCGCCGCCGGTGACGAGATAATTTTTGGTCATTTTCAATTCCCTTGATTCAGCCTCGAAATGCGCCTGGGGGCGCAACTCAAATCTACAACCCTTCTTTTCTAACCCGGTCTCTGATTACGAATGCGGGAGTACAAACGGCTGAGGGATAATCCTTCCCTCAATAAAGCATAACCTCCAATGAGCCCTGTGACCGTGATGTTCAAGATGTGGCTGGCAAACGCATATGCCAACGCTTCCGCAGGAGGGACACCAACCAAAGAAAGGGCACTAACCCAGGCTGCTTCCAACACGCCCACATACGCAGGAGAGGAGGGCACAGCCACTCCCAATGCGACTATCCCTTGTCCAAAGAGCGCCCACAGAAAATGTGACGAAGGCACGAATGCTCGCAACAGCAGGAACTGGGCAACGACTGCTAAAAACCAATTGACCAACATTAAACTCAAGACTTTAAGGAAACGTCCGACATCCTTCAGCGCTACCAGTCCGGCGAAAAATGAGTCCACGCGGTCCCCTCCCATTCGGAGCAATCGCGGCCATCGAGAACCCAGCTTCTCAAAGAGCGCCAAAGCCTGGGATTGATATCGCGCCAAAAAATGGAGGGTGACCATTCCCGACAGGATCACAACAACCACCATGAAAGCAAGCTGCTGGGCACGAGCTGATCCCCATACGAACGGCAAGGTACCCAAAACCATCCCGGCCACCAGCGCCATATCGAAGGCGCGCTCGATGAGGATGGTAGTGAAGACTCGCCAAAAGCCCAAACCTTTGCGGCCCAACAAGAAGGCGCGGCCAATCTCTCCCAACCGGAACGGCAATATGTTATTCAGAAGATAGCCAGCGTTCAGGATCAAAAAGACTCGCTTGAAAGGAGGTTCATCATTCAGGATTGCCCGCCATGCCAGCCCCCTTATCCCCAAGGCAGTTGTGTAAAGCACAACCACGGGTATCAAATACCAATATTCCGCTCCCTCAAAAGCGTCCTTCACCTCTTTCAAATCGACGAAGTAAAAAATGGCTGCTAAGGCAATCAGGCTAAACAGGACGCCTGGCAGGATGCGCCATAAATCTCTTCGTTTGGGAATCGAGGCCGCGATATCAATCCTCCCCCAGCCGCAGTACGGCCAAAAAGGCCTCTTGAGGAATCTCTACATTACCAACCATCTTCATACGTTTTTTACCGCGTTTTTGCTTTTCCAGTAATTTCTTCTTACGGGTCACATCACCGCCGTAACACTTCGCAAGCACATCTTTGCGCAAGGCCTTGACATTTGCACGCGAGATCATCCGGCCAGCCGCATAGGCCTGGATCGGTACTACGAACAACTGCCGAGGGATCATATCCTTCAGCTTTGAGATGACCGCCTGGCCACGATGGTAGGCGTCCTCACGATGAACGATCGTAGCCAAGGCATCTACTGGTTCACCGTTGACCAATATTTCCAGTTTTACCAGGTCATCGGGCCGGTATCCGGCGAATTGGTAATCCAAAGAGGCATATCCGCGCGTCCTCGATTTGAGATGATCATAGAAGTCCACAATCATCTCGGCTAAGGGAATTTCAAAATTCAGCTGCACTCGATTGGGCGTGGGATAATCCTGATCTACAAATATGCCGCGGCGGCTGGTTACCAGCTCCATTACCTGACCATAGAAATCGGTCGGAGTGAAGATCTGGATCTTCATCCACGGTTCACGGATCTCCTCGATGTCCCCTTCTTGGGGTAACTCGGCTGGAGAATCAATGCGCTTGAGCTCTCCACCCTGCAATAGCACCTCATATTCCACAGAGGGCGCTGTCACGATAATATCCAGATCATACTCGCGTTCCAAACGCTCCTGGATGATCTCCATATGAAACATTCCGAGGAACCCACAACGAAAGCCAAAATTAAGCGCTTCCGAGGTCTCTGGCTCGTATACCAGGGCCGCATCATTAAGCTGTAGTTTTTCGAGAGCGTCCTTTAAATCAGCGTAATCCTCGCCTTCAACGGGATAGATACCGGCAAAAACCATGGGCTTGGCTTTGCGATAGCCTGGCAGCGGAATCGGCGCAGATCTTTCCACACTTGTAAGAGTGTCTCCCACACGGCATTCGCGCACAGTTTTCAGGCCGGTCGCGACATAGCCAACCTCGCCCGCCACCAAAGCTTGCACAGCTCGCATCTCCGGTGCGAAGATTCCGATTTCTACCGGTTTTAAGTCAACCCCGGTGGACATTAATCGCAAGGTATCGCTGGGAGTTATGTGCCCATCTACCAAGCGGACATAGGCGACAACTCCTTTATACGGATCGTAATGAGAGTCGAAAATCAAAGCGGCCAACGGGGCCTGTGCTTCTCCGCGCGGAGGCGGGATTTGATTTACGACAGCTTCCAAGACCGCCTCAATATTCACCCCTCCTTTGGCGGAAATGCGCAGGATTTGATCTTCGGAGACACCAAGCAAATTGCTAATCTCCGCCGCCAACTCATCCGTGCGCGCTGCCGGCAAGTCGATCTTATTTATCACCGGGATAATTTCCAGATCGGCCTCTATGGCCATATACAGGTTCGCCAGGGTCTGGGCTTCAACTCCCTGGCTGGCGTCGACTACCAAAAGTGCTCCCTCACAGGCTTCCAAAGCCCTGGAGACTTCATAACCAAAGTCGACATGCCCAGGCGTATCAATCAGATTGAGCTCATATGCATGCCCATCTTTAGCGGTATAGCTCATCCGCACCGCCGAAGCCTTGATCGTCACTCCTTTTTCCCGCTCGAGGTCCATCGCATCGAGCACTTGCTCGGTCATATCGCGATCCGAAATCGTGCCGGTCAACTGCAGCAGCCGGTCAGCCAGCGTCGATTTCCCGTGGTCGATATGCGCAATGATGCAGAAGTTGCGAATTAAGCTACTAACAGGCAGCTGGGTCATAATCGCGGTGAAGTATACTCCAGTTTTCAGGAAGTCCTAATGTTACTCATCCATTTTGGAGAGGATCTGCGCCACCATGCTATCTGACTCGGGACCATCCTCAGCCGGGTAAGTCAAGTGGGCCAGGAATTCCACATTGCCCTTTGGTCCTAAAATTGGCGACCGGATCAAATTGCGAACAGCATATCCCAGCTCTTCGGCGAACCGCAGTACCTCATATAAAACCCGATGATGAATCTGATGATCCCGGATGACGCCCTCCCCGCGGGAGGCTTCCTGGCGCCCGGCCTCAAACTGAGGTTTGATGAGGGTAATGAGGTTACCTTCTTTCTGCGAATCCGGCGATTCCAGACGTTCACCAGATACGTGGC
>DASQQR010000185.1:0-2989 GCA_035643335.1 Anaerolineales bacterium | reverse complement strand
TGATGCCAGATGCGGTGAAAGCGCTCCTGGATCTGGCACAGGCTCCGCGAGAAGCTTTGAGTCGTGCGGTTTACAATGTAACCAGCTTCAGTTTGACGGCAGCAGACATCCGCAACCTGGTACTGAAATCCTTTCCTGGGGCCGAGATCACTTTCGAAATTGATCACAAACGCCAGAGGATCATCGACAGCTGGCCAGCCGATATGGACGACCACGATGCCCGCCGAGATTGGGGCTGGCAGCCGGATTACGATGTGGAGCGATCTTTTAACGAGTACCTGATCCCGAATATTGTCAGAAGGTATGAGGCGTGAGGCGTAATCCTTGATACGTAAAGCGTGATACGTGGTATGTGGTATATGATATGTAAAAAGATTCTTGGGGTAATGTTGTTGGGTCTCTCGGTAGCATCCAGCAGCTGTCTGCCGGCAAGGACACCATTACCGCCGTTGGATACGCCTGTGCCCAGCGAGACACCAACGCCTACAGCCACCGTGATTTGGTTTCCCCCGACCGCGACACCCACAGCGTTCCCCACACCGGAAGTCACACCTACGTTTAATTATAAGACCGACCTGGGCGAGGTTATCTTTCAAGATGATTTTTCCGATGGTAAAGGCTGGCAACTGGGTCGAACCGGAGCCGGCAGTGTGGCACTAGGGAAAAATGAGCTCACCGTCGCCCTTTCCGAGCCGCACGCGTATCTCTCAAGTCTGCTGGAGCAACCTATCCCGAGCGATTCTTACGCCGAAATCACCGCCAGCCCAACGCTATGTCGAGGGGCCGACGAATACGGTTTGCTGGTGCGGGCCGCTTCCAGCAGCGATTTCTATCGTTTCGCGCTTACCTGCGACGGCCAAGTACGTGTGGACCGGCTGGCCGGTGGTGCAGCGTCTTCTCCTCAGCCCCCCGTTTTCAGCGAGGCGGTTCCGGCGGGATCTCCCAGCACTTCCCGGCTGGCCGTGTGGGCAAAGGATAAGGAAATGCGTTACTTCGTAAACGATATTTACCAGTTCAGTGTCAACGATCCATTGCTTCTCAGCGGCAACCTGGGCGTTTTCGCCCGCTCCGGCGGGGAATTGGCAGTGACGGTGAGCTTCTCGGATTTGGTGGTGAGGGAGGTAAGGGCTAATCCGTGAGGCGTGAAGACGTGATCCGTAATGCGTAATACGTGATCCACAGCGGTGCGCGTGGCAGAAGCGAGAACTCACGAAGGATGAAATGGGAAAACGAGCTTTTAAGAACCGGTTGAATGATCTAGACCCAAAGACATGGGTCAAATTCCAGAAGTCCTGGTTTCTGCATAATCCTCCGCCAAGGCGCAAGGACGTGTTGCGCCATCCGGCAAAGTTCCCTGAGACGCTGGTTCAGGAATTCATCGAATTCTTCACCAAACGCGGCCAGGTCGTATTGGATCCAATGGCCGGCACCGGAAGCACACTCATCGCGGCGCTGCGGTGTGGTCGCCATGGTTACGGGATCGAGCTCAATCCGGGCTATGCGGAGATAGCCCGCCAACTGGTCGAAGAGGAGCGCCATGCCTTGCAGGGAGAGGCGGATTCGTTGACGTCGAAGATCCTCACCGGCGATGCTGCAGAAATTGAAACGCACGTAACCAGGTACCACATCCCGAAGGTCGATTATGTGATCACCTCACCGCCTTATTGGAACATGCTACATGCACGCGGTGCAGAAACACAGCGGGCACGGCGTAACTCGCCGGAGCTGGACGTATTTTATTCAGACCAGCCGAAGGATTTAGGCAATATCGATGACTACGAGGAGTTCCTGGAAAAGCTGGCAAGGATTTACGCTGGATTGCAGCCATACATAGGCCGAGGAGCCTATCTAACCATCATCGTAAAAAACGTAAAGAAGGGGGGGCAGATCTATCCGCTGGCGTGGGATCTGGCGCGGTTATTGGGAAGAACCTATACCCTTAAAGATGAAAAAATCTGGGTGCAGGACAACATCCGCCTGGCGCCATATGGGATGGGAAACGCCTGGGTGAGCAATACCTTCCACCATTACTGCCTGCAATTCAGAAATGACTAAAAGATGATTGAGCGGGCCGTTTTCGGACCTGCGGATTCTAAGGAATTCGCCGAGGACGCCCCCGTATCATCAGCTGGTTTTAAGCCTTGATGTGTACTTGGTGCGGAATTTGGCTACTTTGGGCGAGATGACCACCCGGCAGTAACCCTGGTTGGGGTTCTTTTTGTAATATTCCTGGTGGTATTCCTCGGCTCGATAGAACTGCTTGAAGGGCGAAACCTGGGTGACAATCGGTTTTGCCCAAATGTCTCCTTCTTCGAGCTCCTGAATGAGCTGCTCGGCGGTTTGGCGCTGCTCATCATCGTGGTAAAGGATCACGGAGCGATACTGGGGACCCACGTCGCCGCCCTGCCGGTTTGGGGTAGTGGGATCGTGGATAGAGAAAAAGACTTCCAGGATTTCGCGATAGGAAATGATGTCAGGATCAAAGGTGACCTGCACCACCTCGGCATGGCCAGTGCGCCCCGTGCAAACCTGCTCATAAGAGGGGGCTACCACTGAGCCGCCTGAATATCCCACTACGACATCCTCCACGCCCTGCAAGTCTGCATAGAGGGGTTCCAGACACCAAAAACACCCGCCCCCCAGGGTGGCGATTTCTTTCTTATTGGATGGATGATTTTGACTCATGATTGAACTGGCTCCTTCAGAAATGGGAATGAAATAACGTGGCGTGATTATCACGGGCATAAGCGGGGATAACACTGCACTATGGATGGATCCATACGTTCATATATTACCTTACAAATTGCTTAACGACTGCCGGTTGAGGATTAATGCTCCTTCCAAATACCCGATTTTTAGATATTGCATTCTAACGCAGTTTAGTGTACAATTGTTCTGTAAATCCGGTGAGCGACCCTTAGATCTGCCCCGGGCGGCGGACGTCCGGTACTGAAGACAGACCGCTCACTGAAACTAGGAGGTATTCCCA
>DASQQR010000184.1:0-4438 GCA_035643335.1 Anaerolineales bacterium | reverse complement strand
CGACCGACAAAAGCCTCCCGTAACTGGCGCAACAGATCCGTCAACTCGGCCTCTTCCAAAGCCGACGGGCGCAATTCCATCAACAGCGTGCGCATTTCGGCCAGAGCGCCGCGCGTGAGCTGCCGCAATTCCTCCACGCGTTTATGGCCTTCCTCAGGATTGCGTTCGAACAGCCGTGGGAGCACCTCCGCGATCAGGCTGGAAGAAAACAGCGATTGGGTCACGGCGTCGTGCAGATCGCGCGCCAGCCGCTGGCGTTCCTCGATGGTAGCCGCCAGCTGCGCCTGCTCGTACAGCTGGGCGTTCTCGATCGCCAGCGCGGCGCGCTGCGCCAGAGCAAGGAATGAACGTTTTTCCTCCTCACCAAAGGCGCGCGGTTCGAGATAATTGACGTCGAATACCCCAAAGATTTTGCCGCCGGTCTTGATCGGAAAGAGCATGGCAGACTGGATCCCCTCAGGATCGGTAATGTGATGCAAGACATCGGGATTGTCCCGCGCCTCCTCCACCACCGCTGGCTCGCCACTGGCCACCACCTTGCCTACTACCCCTTCGCCCGGCGCATAGGATACCCGTGCCGCGGTCTCCGGATTAAAACCGCGCGATGCCCCCACCACCAGCCTTTGACCCTCGGGATCCCAAACCAGGACGGCGCTCTTGTCGGCCTGCAAAATGTCCACGGCCACGTCTACCAGGGCCTGCAAGACCTCGTCAAGGCGCAGGTGGCGTAACACCTCCTCGTCGGCGCGATACAGCGCGGCCAGCTCCTTGGTGCGGTCAGCCACGCGCTGCTCGAGCTGGTTGTAAGACTCCTGGAGTTGTAAGGACATCCGGTTAAACTGCCGGGCCAGCTCGGCAATTTCATCCCCGGTCTTGGCGGTGATGGTTTGGTTGAAATTGCCGCGCGCCACCTCTTTTGCAGCCTGGATGAGGCTTTCGATGGGATCCATAATGCGTTGGATCCCCACGCTAACTAAGACGACCGGGATGAAAACACCCAGGACCAGGGTGACAGCCAGAAATCCCCGGTATCCCTGCACGCTGCCCGTTAGGGTTGCCCACCGTTCTTCGGTAACCAATCCCCACGGCGTGCCCGGGATGCTGGCATATCCGGCGACGGTATCAATACCGTCCACATCCTGGCTTCGAATGGCGCCAGTCTCTCCAGCCAACACTCGTTGGACAACGTTGTTGGCCGAGAAATCCTCGCCTATATGGGCAGCATCCTGGTGATAGATGACTCGTCCATTTCCATCCACGATATACGTCGTGCCGCTTTCACCGATACGCTGCTTTACAATGCCTCCGTAGAACGAGCTCACCGCCCTGGCGCCCGTGCGGAACATCCCTGCCAGAACCCCTAACACCTCGCTCTGGTCGCCTATGATCGGCACCGCAACCACAATCACCTGGCTACCTTCGGGCCCATCCGCGATGATATTGGAGAACGCCGGATTTGCGTTGAGCACGCTCTGCTGGAAATACAACCGGTCAGACCAGTCTTCTCCCATGGTCCCCGGTCGTTCAGGCAGTGCCCCCGTCACCTTCCCGAAGGTGTCCAGGATGACCACCCCTCCATCAAATACTACCAGTCGGTTGCTGAAGTTCTGGAGAGCCGTGTTTTGCTTCGCCGGGTTGGTCTGGTGAATATTGGGATTCCGCGCCACCTCGGAGAGCAGATCGATATAAGATTTCATCTCCGCCGATAGCTGGCCCGCCGACAGGCGGGTCAACTCCTGGTCTCTGGCGATCACCAGGTCTTCCGTAACCTGCTGGTAGGCGGTGAAAGTCAGTAGAGCCACCGCGGCCAGGATAGTGATCGTCGGGATAAAGGACCACAAGATGATCTTGGCCCGTAAACCGTGTGTGAACGCCCTGAACTCTCTGCGCACTGCTCTACCCTGCCTTCACCTGGGTTGCTTCTACCTGGCGGGCCACATCCTTCATGATGTCCACGGAGGCTTGCCCCAACGTAAAAATCTTTTCCCAGGCGTCGTACACGATGCGTTTGGCATCGGTCATATTGGCAAAAATCTCAGCGGTCACCGAGTAGCCCTTAACGTGCCCATCGGCGAAAGCCGCGAGTTCCATATCTTTGGCCTTTTCCGGAAATTCCTCCCGGATGTACCCGATCCATTCTTCCACCAGCGAAGCCCGAGCGGGCTGTAAAAAGTTGGCTTTTGCCATTGCGCGGCCATACCCTTTGCTGATCAGGAACTTCATGAACTCCCAGGACTGCTCAGGATAGCGAGTACCTTTATAGATCCCAAAACCATCGGTCGTCGCCAGCGTCACCCGGCGAACGGGACCCGCCGGGAAGGGGGCCACACCGACGCGAAAATTGGCCGTCGAAAGGATCGATTTGAGCGCCCAGGATCCATCTTCGGTCATCGCCACTCGACCGCTGGCGAAAGCCGGGGCGGTTCCCAGGTTCTGCACGTCCAAAAAACTGGCCATAACGCGGTCATCCCACATGCGGGCGCGAATCCACTCCATCGCCTCCAGAGCTTCCGGTTCCCCCAAAAGACACCGCGTCGGGTCCTCTGGATCGGCGAAGTGGCCACCCCAGCCGTTGACGTGCATCTGGATCCGCTCCCAGGATACATCCAGCATGCTGCCCCACAAATCGGTTTCGCCGTCTCCGTTCCGGTCGTGCGTTAAGCGTTTCATCGCCTCCAGGTAATCCCCGTGATCCCAGCTGCCATCGGGGTAATCGACTCCGTATTCGTCGAAGAGATCCTTGTTATAGTACAAGGCCAGGGCGCCGTGATACTTTGGCAATCCGTACTGCTGCCCATCCCTGGTGACAAAAGAGTGATACTGGGCCGGATCCCAATCCGCAATCGTTTCCTGGTCAAGGTCGGATTGAATGTAGGACCGCAGATCGAGGGTTTGGCCCTCTTGGGCCAGGATGGGGAAAAATGAACAGCAGGCCGCGAAGACATCGGGAGCGATGCCAGTCTGCATGTCGACCAGGAGGCTTTCCTCCACATCCTCCGGGTCGGGGACGTAGAAAACGCGGATATTGGGGTGGTTCTGGTGAAAACGCTCGAGCATCTGTTGCACCATCGGAGGGAACCACTCGGTCCGCCAATCCTGGTAAACCAGCTGCACCTTCTCTTCTTCTGGGGTGGCGGGTGCGCCCAATAGCCCCGAACAGCTTCCCAAAGCCCCGCCGCCCAACGCCAACCCTGCTAACTTGAGGAACTCCCGGCGCGAAAGCCCGCTGTTCCCAAAGACCCCAGGGGTTTCCGAAATCAACTTCTTATGACCAAATCTCATCTTGCTCACGTATCCTCGCATAAAATCGACATTGAAAACCCCTGGGCGTTCCCCCGGCAGCCAGTGACAAAGACCCCGGGGGTTTCCTGACCAATCATCTTCTGCCCCAAATCCCCGTTCTGCCCACGTAACCTCTCAAAAAATCAATTCTTAAAACGCCTGGGGTCTCCCGGGGAGCCAATGACAAAGACCCCAGGGGTTTCCTAACCAAACTTCTTCTGCCCCAAATCCCCGTTCTGCCCACGTATTTTCTCATAAAATCAACTCTTAAAACCCCTGGGGTCTCTTCTACCGAATCACACGATAAGTGAATAACCTCTTTCAAACAAGCGGTGAATGTCACCATCCAATTATGACAAATATCCTCTTTATAAGCGCCCAATCAGCTCGCCGCGCCGGGAAGTTCGCACACCAAAGCAAAGCAGCGTCCATTCTACGGATTTATTGCGGCTCTAAGAATATCCTCTAAGTAAGAATCCGGCTTCATCGCCTGTGACCTCCAGTCCGGCATGATCCAATCCAGCAAGGTTGCCTGCGCCATGCCAGTGTAATATAACCGGATCTCGCCCTCGCGATTGGACATTCGTTTCAGTTCCTGAAATTGTTGCTTCCAAAACCTCTCCCTGGAAGCGTAATCGTGAAATTCCGGGTCTTCCTCGATTGCCGGGATCGCTGCGTAGCCGGAGTCTGTCGCCGCCAGCCGCGTGATTGAGAGTTCGGCGTACTTCGCCAGGCCCTCCAACCATTCCCGTTGGCGTTCATAATCCGCCCATTCGGCCTCCATCCCCGGCATGGCCCGCCTCATATTGCGCTGCTCCAAGAAGCGACCTGCAAGATCCACGGCTTCAGCTCTGGAATTAACCCCGGCGGCACCTGCCAATATATCCAGTTCCTTTCGCCAGGCTTCCTTTAAAGCTTCGTCTTCCCAGGGATAACGATTTTCTACTGCAGCCACCTCTTCGGCTTCCGCAAAATGATCGTAAGCCACCATCCCCTGGTAGCTATGAAAAGCTTCGTGCACCAGGCCGGCGATATAAGCTTCGCTGTCCCCTCCCAGTGGCCTCCAAACCACGCGGTAGGGAAACACGTCTCGAACCACCGGCGGTAGTTCTCCACCAAAGCCCTCAACAAACCGTATAAAGGAATACTCCTTGGT
>DASQQR010000183.1:0-3977 GCA_035643335.1 Anaerolineales bacterium | reverse complement strand
CTCCCGCTCACAGTAGAATTAAGACTAATGGAAGGATTTACATAAATCAAGTGTCGAATGTCATTTGTTGAGCTGACGGTCAGGGTGAGGGAGTGGCAGCTCCAGTGTCATTGCGAAATCGGCGTTTTTTGCCGGTTGAAGCAATCTCCTTGCCCAGGTTTAGGATTGCTTCGGCAGAAATCGCCTGGCAATGGCTGCCTCCTCGGACTTTAAGAAAACCATGGAGAGGCAGATGGTTTGGATTGACAAAAATCTGGATTAGTGCTATTATACCTTGCGTATAATACCTGTAGTTAATTAGTTGGGCTTGCCAGATGATCGATAAGAACGTCAAAGAATTGCTCGAAAAATGGGAGGAAGTGTATAAAAGGGGCCTGCTGTCATTCTGGCTTCTGCTTCTCCTGCATGAACGTGCCGCTTATCCAAGGGAGATCGGTGCGGCAGTGGCGGAGATTAGCCAGGGCACGATCTGCGTGGATGACAACAGTATCTATCGGGCCCTCAGCCGCTTCGAAGATATGGGCATTGTTGGCAGCGAGTTTCAAGAGTCAGACCTCGGGCCGCCGCGGAAATATTACCACCTGAATCGGAAAGGGCTGGCTTTGCTATCGGAATTTATCCAGCGGAATATCCTGATCTTCGAGAATCCCCCGGTCAACGAGAGGATCCAATCGGTTGTGTGTGATGTCGATGATTGAAGGAGAGATATTCATGAGGCTCAACGATCCAGATAAACAGTTTGAAAATGTCAAACGCTTCCGTCGGGCAGCTATTTTTGCTGCAATCGTCGCTATGACGATTGCCGTTATTATTACCGTCTTTGAGGGTTTCCCCTGGCCGGAACATATATATACCTCGATGCCTCTTCGGATTTTTGATGGTTTGTATTTCGGCGTGCTTGTACTTCTGGCCGTCACACTCCTTCCGGTTTTTCTGCTCATCGCTCTACCAAATCTTCAAAGCGTACATATAGCGGTGCGGCTCGATGCGATTTATCACTATCTGGTTTACGCCTGGCTTGTGTTTTTTGCTTCCAGACTGATGGTTTCCGTTTACCACGGCATTTATTGGTTTCCTGAGGTGCTGCTCAGAAACGGCATCCTTGGCATCCTGTTGGTGGTTGTTCACCGCGTGATCAAGAGAAGGTATACTGTGAGATCCGAGACGATGTTTCCGTAGCAGACATCCCGAAGGCGCACCAGCCGAAATCCCCAACATTTGCTCCCGCTTTCACACCGTTTGAATACTGCTTTCGGCTTTTTGGCGGCAGCCTGGCTGACGTTTGTGGCCTTGCCGGTCAGGACGCTGACCCAATCGCCGGCCTGTCTCTTTGCCCTTGCAGCCTTACTCGGGTCGCTAATCGCACTGAGTTATCTGCGGTTGCGCAAGGGATACTTTGAGATGGCCGACGAATTGTTCCCCTGAAATGTAGCCCACTGGCGTTCTTTGGTCTACTCCTTGTAAGGTTTGGTTGCCTAGCAAGGTTGCCAAGACCCCTGCTTTTTGCACAAGATTAGTTATACTACCCCGCCCACCTATCCGGGCGACAGTTGCACTATCGCGCCATCCCTTCCCCTGTTGGGCGACAGTTGCACTGTCGCCCCATCGGTTGATCGTCCACATCAGGATTACCTCCGCCAGCGGACACCCTGATTCGCGTATTCGTGACCCTATTCGTGGATGGCCTTCTTCTCAGGCTGGCTACCGAACGCTTTCGTCTTCCGGAAAACAGGACATTTGATGCGAATAACTTTATCAAAATGCAAACCCGAGTCCCTGATTTTGGATAGTATATATAGAATAACATCACAGAAAATTCAGATTGGCGGACTCTGAATGACCAGTCAAAGTTCAGAAAGAGAGGCAATCCGCGCCCTAAAAAACGGCGACATCCGTGGTCTGGAACCCTTGGTACGCAAATATCAGGTCCAAGCGGTGCGCGCCGCGGACTTGATCACCCGCGATCAGGCCCTGGCAGAAGACATTGTTCAGGTTGCGTTCCTGCGCGCTTTCAAACGCATTGAGCAGTTTAACGAGAGCAGGCCCTTTGGTCCTTGGTTCCTGCGCAGTGTCATTAATGAAGCAGTCAAAACGGTCACCAGAAGGCCAGAAACGCTGTCCCTAGATAATCAGTCTGAGATTTCACTGGAAGAAATCTTGCCGGCCAGTGAGCCGCAGCCAGAGGAGTGGTTAGAAAAGCAGGAGACCTGCCGGCGGCTATGGGAGGCCCTCGGCCAACTGCCCCCGGAGCAACGTGCGGTTATCGTCCTGCACTATTACCTGGATCTGAATCTGGAAGAAATCGGGGAAGTAGTCGCCGTTCCCTTCGGAACCATTAAGTGGCGCTTACATAAGGCACGCATGCGCTTGAAAAAGATCCTGGAGTAGACCGACCATTAGCGGAATGGTCAATGATGAGAACAAAATCAAAACCGCGTTTTGCAGCTTGCCTCATCGCTCGAGATTGATGTGGCAACAGCAGAAGGAGAACAGTTGGGATGGACGAAGGACGATTCAAAAGACTTCTAAAGGAGATCGAAGAACAGCGCGTGCCAGCGACACTTGACCTGTGGCCAGGGATCCAGGCATTAGCGCAGGGCCTGCCTCGCCGAGAGGCTCGACGCCGTCGAGGCTTCAAGATGGCACTCGGCTTCTTGCTGGTCTTTCTATCGCTCGGTGTATTGCTCTTGGCGATTTCCCCTGGCCTGCGCGACGCAGCGGCTCAGACCATCCGTGAGATTGGGGCAGTGGTGGGGATCACGGGCGATTCGAAGGGACCGGGCGCCTTTTCTCCCACGCCATCTTTTGCCGTTAAGTTACCTGGCTATCTGCCCAGGGGTTTTGAATATGTATCGGCACAATATAATCCTGGAGTGGAAAATTTGCCCTCTATCCGACAAGAACGCGTGCGGCCCGGCACACCTATCGCCGGGCCGGAGAACGAACGAGACATGGGTAAACAGCCCTCGATCTTGATCCGCTACCAGGGAGGCGCTGGCGGCTATTTCGATCTGTTCGAAAAGAAGGCCCAGCCGGGAGAAGAGCTACCGCCTGGAGAAGAGCTTTTTATAAGTGGAGCAGATGCCCGCCTCCAACGAGAGGAAGAGATACTAACCCTCACCTGGATTGAATCCGGGACATGGATTGAGCTCTCTGGAAGACTTCCCGAGGACACACTGCTTCAAATCGCAGCAAAACTGATTACGACTCAAACACCGCAAGACGAACATTCCCGGCCGCAGGCAATGCCAGATCACCCGGCTATCGAAGCGACCGAACGGGCATCCTTCTGCAATCCAGAGGACTATGTTCTGGACGCTGGGAACCTTCTGGGAGATGTGCCCGACAAAATGCGCAAAGGGTCAATACGGATCGACTTGTTCTATGAGGACCAGTATCCTTTTCCAGCCACCGTTGCATGGGGTTCAGATGTTGAGAACTACGTAGACGAAGTCTTCAGACCCGCTCTGCAGGCATTAAAGGATCCGGCCTCTCCCATGAAGTATTTGCACTATCAGGCGATCGGCATGTACGTGAATATCAAAGGATGTATGGAGCCGAATCCCGCGGTGCGAGGCTACTTTTTGATTGAAGTGTGGGATCAGCAGGTGAACATCGGGTATGGAGGAGACGCTTTAGAACTGAGAGATCTGGCCATTCGGACGCTGGAACAGGAGATGGAGGGCTTGCGCTAACTCGCGTTTGAAACTTCTCTTTCAAACAAGCGGGCGCTAACCCAACCCGGAACTCATGCCATGGCAGAATTATTCCGTTATGTAACAGAAGAAGTAATGGCAAGAGCAGGAAGAGACATTTTTTGAGTAAATCGTTGATCTGAACAGAAAGGGATTAAATATGTGCAAGGAGGTCAGGGCATTTGTTGATAACCGTACCGCGAGAGCTCGTGAACTCTATTTAACCTTGAACAAGGCTAATTGGGAAGCATATATGTCTGGCAGCGAGAAGGCGCTTCAACG
>DASQQR010000182.1:0-6549 GCA_035643335.1 Anaerolineales bacterium | reverse complement strand
ACCCTCAAAACAGAGTAGATCATGCGGCGAGGCGATCCCCAATGAGCGAGAGACTTCTGCGCTGGAGGTGAATGCTCCCATCAAGGAGGATATGCTGCTGGAATCCAGGATGCCATCCGGTATATTCCCGGCGGATGCCACAACGTGGCCGCGATCATCCAGCAATGCAGCAGAGATCGCCTTTAATTCGCCCCTCAGCCTGGACAGTCTTTCCACCAAAGCGCGAGATGGCCGGATTTCTTTTTGCGCGGCCGCCAGTCCCAGCGCCTCGGACAAGCCCAGGCAACGTCTGGCGGCTTCCAAAAAGCGGGACATTTCGATAGGTTTGAGAAAGAAAGCGTCCGCGCCAGCATCCGCTACCTGGCGCCTGACGTCCGGGTCGGTCACTCCGGTGATCAGGATTACCTTTAGATCGGGGTTGTGTTTGAGTATCTTGCGGCGCAGCTCCAGGCCGGTCATGCCTGCCAGGCGAACATCGGCGACCAGCAGCTGGATGGGCCTGCGAGTGGCCTCCAGAAGGGCCTCTTCACCCGAGGGGATATCGATCAACTCGAGCTGCGGGCCTAAAGTCTCGAGGCCGGAGCGGAGCATCCTCCTTACCTCGCTGTGATCGTCGACGATCAGAATTCGATAGGGCGTCACTCTACCCGCCAGCAAGCCACCCAATGGCCCTCACTGACCTCAATAAAGGGGGGTTCCTCCAAGGCGCAGTGCTCCATGGCGACCGGGCAGCGGGGATGGAAGCGACAACCGCTGGGTGGGTTGAGAGGGCTGGGGACGTCTCCAGGCAAAATGATGCGCTCCCGACTTATGTTGGGATCAGGAATCGGGATGGCCGACATCAGCGCCTGCGTGTAGGGATGCAGCGGATTGCGGAAAAGCTCTTCCCGCGTGGTCATTTCAACCATCTTGCCCAGGTACATGACCGCCACGCGGTGGGAAATATGCTCAACAACGGAAAGGTTGTGAGCAATGAAGAGGTAGGTCAGGCCGAATTCCTTTTGCAAATCGTTCAGGATGTTAAGCACCTGAGATTGTATGGACACGTCCAGCGCCGAAACGGGCTCATCACAGACGATAAAATCCGGCCGGAGGGCCAGGGCGCGGGCGATCCCGATGCGTTGCCTTTGACCTCCAGAGAACTCGTGAGGATAGCGGCGGGCGTGGTAATCTTCCAGGCCCACCTTTCTCAAGGTCTCGATGACCATGTCAAAGCGCTCTTTGGGCGACCCGATATTGTGGATCTTGAGCCCCTCAGCGATCGATTCGCCGATCGGCATACGGGGGTCCAACGAGGCGTAAGGATCCTGGAAGATGATTTGCATGTTGCGGCGGATCCTTTTGAGATCGCCACCGTGCAACTCAAAAACATTTTTTCCTTTAAACAGGACTTTTCCGCCAGTGGGTTCAATCAATCGCAGCATCGTCCGGCCCACGGTGGTCTTGCCACAGCCTGATTCACCTACCAGGCCCAAGGTCTCCCCCTTCTTAACATTGAAGCTGACGTCGTCAACCGCCTGTACCCAGGCAACGACGCGCTGGAGCAAACCTCCGCGTACCGGGAAGTATTTTGTCAGGTGCTCGACGTCGATCAGATCCTCTTTGCCGTTTTTCGTGATGATGGATTGATCCGTCGCGGTCGCAATTTGTCCTTCAGTCATTATTTGCCTCTTGATCAACTCTTTAGACTACCGGTCCAACCTCAGCCGCACGCAGGGGAGCGACATGTCCCTTTTCTTCCATGCTCTGGTACAGCCAGCAGCGCACTGTATGCTTGGGGAGTATAGAGATCAAGTCGGGTTCCACCTCTGTGCAGATAGTTAGCTCGTATTCGAGGCGCGACCGGCAGCGAGGGGCAAATTTGCAGCCCGGAGGCAGATCGATCAGGTTAGGAACCGAGCCTGGAATAACGTCCAATCGTTCCTGGATTTTTCCCAGGACGGGGATGGAGGCGATCAAACCCTGGGTATAGGGATGCAAAGGTTTGTCGAAGACGGTCTTAATGCCGGCCTCTTCAACAATGCGGCCAGCATACATCACTGCCACCCGATCGGCCATCTCGGCGATCACGCCCAGGTCGTGGGTGATCAGGATCACTGAGGTCCCCATGCGGGTGCGCAGGCCGCGCATCAGGTCCAGGATCTGAGCCTGGATGGTGACATCCAGGGCAGTGGTGGGCTCATCGGCGATTAGGAGTTGCGGGTTGAGCGCCAGGGCCATGGCGATCATCACACGTTGGGCCTGTCCGCCCGACATCTCGTGGGGATAAGCGTTGGCCTTGCTCTCCGGGTCAGCGATGCCTACCAGGCGAAGGAGATCTACGGCCTTCTCCCAGGATTCTTCCCGGCTCATGTTCTGGTGAATTTGCAGCACTTCCGCCACCTGGTCACCGACTTTAAAGACCGGGTTCAGGCTGGATTGCGGCTGTTGGAAGATCATGGAGATGCGGTTGCCGCGCATATCGACCATCTCGGATTCGGAGAGGGTTAACAGGTTACGGCCCTCAAAGTAAATTTCACCCTGGACGATCTTTCCAGGGATACCGATCAGGCGCATGATGGAAAGCGAGGTCACACTCTTGCCGCAGCCAGATTCCCCGACCAAGCCCAGGACTTCTCCTGGTTTAATGGCCAGGTCGACCCCATCGACCGCTTTGACGACCCCGTCTTCGGTGAAAAAGTAGGTTTTCAGGTTTTTTACTTCCAATAACGATTTGCTATTTTGATCGCTCACAGACATCCTCTCGATTGATTTTGCACGTTGGAAGGCCAAGTGGATTTCAAGGCTTTGAGCAAAGCGCTTGCTTCTCCAAATATTCTACCAGAGGTGTAGTCGTTTCTACGTGGAAAGATCCAGGCGCCGGATTATCCAACCGGCGACCAAAGATCGCGTTGGTCTCTGCATGGCGTCCCACCAAGGGAATCACCAGGGTATCGACATTTGAAAAGAACTTATAACGCGAGTGGACGCGCACCGGTTGGCTATAACGCGTTTCCAGTGACATCATGTCTGGATCCTGTTGGTAATCCTGGTAGGTGGCTTCCGACAGGGACAAGGAGTCCCAACGTTTCCGCCCGGTCAGCGTCTCATTGACCAGGCCGTTCAGAGCGGCGAAGTTCGAGTCCCCGGGTCCCAGAGTCACATCCTCGCCAAAACAATGAATGATGATGAATTCAGGCTGCTCGTCAAAGACGGGTGAGATCCAAAGCAAGTCACCCGTATTCATCCCGACCAGGCAGTAAATTAAAGGGCCCAGGAATAAAATTGTCAGCCCCACCATTTTAAGAATGGAGGGCGATGAAGGTTGAGATTCCACTTATACAAATGCGGCCTTTTCCCGCCAGGGACGGAGGAGCCATAAGTAATTAACGCTTCAGGCGGGGATCCATGGCATCGCGCAGGCCATCTCCAATATAGTTGAAGGCCAGCACACAAACGAAAATGGCGAGGCCGGGATAAAACACCTTGGCGGGCTGGGTCCACATCTCGTTTTGATATTCGTTGAGCATGTTACCCCAGGTAGGGACCGGCGGCTGAATGCCGAAACCAAGAAAGGAAAGCGCCGACTCAATGATAATTACGGTGCCGAGCCCCAGCGTGGCAGAAACGATGATGGGGGCCAACGAATTGGGGATCATGTGACGCAAAATAATGCTGAAGTTGCTTGACCCAAGGGCTTTGGCCGCCTCGGTGAATTCCTGGTTGCGCAAGGAGAGCACCATGCCGCGAATGAGAATGGAAGAGGACATCCAGCCGAAGACGGTCAGAATAATGGTGATGATCACCGCGCTGTTCCACTCGCGCGGCAGTCCTGGGATCAGATTGACGCCTCGCAACAGCGCCGAAAATGCGAGCAGCAAGGGCAGAAGCGGGATGGCAATCATAAATTCCGTAAAGCGCTGGATGACATCGTCAAACCAGCCCCCATAATAGCCGGATATGGCGCCAATCAAAACCCCGATGAAGATGGAGGCAAAGGTGACGATGAAAGCCACGGCGAGGGAGATGCGTCCCGCATATAGCAAGCGGCTGAAGACATCCCGGCCGATATTGTCGGTCCCCATGATGTGTTCCAGAGACGGCGGGTCGTTCTTGAGAATCTGCCCGTTCACGCCCCTGGCGATATCGTGGATCGGGTCATAGGGAGCGATCACAGAAGCCGCGAAGCAGGCCAGAGCGATGATTGAGATCGTTACAATCCCCGCGAGTGCCAGCCTATGCCTGCGGAAGCGCCGCCAGACGATCTTCCACGGGCTTTCCTCTTCCATGGTGATAAGGCTTTCGCTTTCAAGTTCGGCAACGGCCATATTACTATCTCCTTAGTTCGAAAAACAGCTGTATCATCTCAATAATTGGGGGGGTGGGTGTTTGTTGGAGCGGCTATAAGCGCAGCGACGCCCGCTCCAACAAACACCCACCCCTTCTTATTGAGAAGTTACAAACAGCTCAATGATTGCATTCCAGGCAAAACGGGTGTGACGCACCTCATCGATCACTAAGAGAAGCGAATGCGGGGATCGATAAACGTGTATACGATATCACGGACCAGAGTGGCGATGACGACCAGGAAGGCCACGATGAACAAGTAGGCCATCACCACTGGCCAGTCGCTCTTCCCGAGCGCGTCAAAGTACAAGCGGCCCATTCCCGGGTAGCTGAAGATTGTCTCGGTCAAAATCGCGCCGCTGAAGATACCAGCGATATCGAAAACCAGGATGGTCACCACCGGGATGAGCGCATTGCGCAGAGCGTGCTTGACGATCACGACGCGTTCCAGCAGGCCCTTGGCCCGGGCGGTGCGCACGTAATCCTGGCGCAGGACCTCCAGCATCGAGGAGCGGGAATAACGGCTCCAACCGGCCATATAGAGCAGGCTGAGCATGGCAGCGGGCATAAGGATGTGCATGATCCTATCCAACAGGCTGCCGGGTGTGGTATTCAATACTGCCAGGAGGCTTCCTTCGGGTGCCTGGCGCACCAGGGCCACGCCGCCGGTGGGCATGTACGGCAGCCCCCATTGTTTGAATTGGTAAGAAAAGACCAGGATCAACATCAGGCCGAACCAGAAGACCGGCATGGCTGAACCGAAGAAGGCAAAAGTCGTAGCCACGTAGTCTGTTTTGCTGTACTGGTGGACGGCCGAATAAATCCCGATGGGGATACCTATGAGCAACGAGAGGAAGACCGCAGTGGTCATTAAGATCAGAGTGTTGGGCAGGCGACTCAGCAATAAGTCGGATACCGGTTGGCTGGGGGCCAGCTTCCACGAGAAACCGAAGTCTAAACGCAGGATGCCCTGAGTGGAACCATGGAAACCGGCCAGATTACCCAGCAGGCCGCCCGGTCCGGTCAGCCAGGAGATATTCAGCCAACGACCCTCCTTCGGGCGGAGAGGGGCTTCTCCTTGGGGGAATTCAAACTGGGTGGATTCCGTGGTGTGGATGGTGTGTTTGCGGCCGTTCAAATCCTGGATGACGACATCTCGCCCGCTCTGCGAGGTAACCGCTCCCCGGACGACCACATCTTCGGGCACTTGCGCGGTGACGGGGGGTTTGACCTGTACTTTTTCAGCCTGATAACTGTTGCCCTCCAGTTGATCGCCCCAGACCCAGAGCGTATAACCGGAGTTCAACAGGGAAACGCCGGGATTGGCCCAGAAGCGATGCTTCTCATAGACGGCTGTCCTCTCGCCGGTATCCCGGTTGATCTCAAACATGGGCTCACCGTTGCGGCCGAGCTTGGGCTGCTTGTAGGGCCCCAGGCCGGCATATATCCAGTCCGAGCCGATCCAATCGTCGCCGATGAGCCACACCAGGTAACGCAGAGCCATGGGCTTATCCAGACCGAGATAGGCCTCGAGACGGGCGATGTCAGCATCACTGACGCGCGCCTTGGCATCGGTAGCCAGCCGGAGACCGGATAGAGGTCCGCCCGGGGCCACGTTGAGCAAGATGTAGATGGCCAGGGTGGCCAAAAGGACCACGATCACCATCTGAAATGCGCGGCGGATTAAATAATTCACCATGAAAAGTGCACTCCTTCCAATCTAATCTACGAGCGAAGCCATGAAGCCCAACGAAGCAGCAAACAAAAAACAATATAGAGCCCTTGGTCCGGCTAATAAATTTACTATTTGATTATGCAGAAGGTTCAAATATTATGAAATCTGGTAACTTCTCAATAGGAAGGGGTGGGTGTTTGTTGGAGCGGGCGGAGCCCGCTCCAACAAACACCCACCCCCCCAATTTATGAGAAGATACGAAATCTGCTATGCTAGGAGCGCATGCAACTTTTGCAGGGCTTCGTTCACCGTGGCGGCCGGTAGTTTGCAGATAAACTTCGCTTGTCTTGCCCGCCAGTCAAGGCTCTTAACCTGGTCGGATAATATCACTCCGTTGATTTTCAAACTATCGGGTATGAGAACTTCAAAAGGATATCCCTTGATTTGGCTCGTGATTGGGCAGAGTATTGCCAATCCAACTTTATCGTTATAAGCCCCCGGTGATAGAACCAGTGCGGGGCGTCTGCCTGCTTGTTCGTGCCCTGCTT
>DASQQR010000181.1:0-3214 GCA_035643335.1 Anaerolineales bacterium | reverse complement strand
AACAACTATCCAAAGAGAGGTGTAACATGTTTTCAATATCCAAGAGCATACCCCTGACAAAACTCACAACCGCCGTTCTGGCGTTGGCTCTCCTGATTGGAGGGCTGGGCGCCACGGTCCAGCCGGCTCAGGCGAGCGTGGAGAGCGCCTCCGCCTGCGCCGAGTATCATCGGGTCCAGCGGGGAGAGTATCTGTCGCAGATCGCCAAGGAGTACGAAGTCAGCTGGCGCTGGTTAGCCGAGATCAACGATCTGGATGAACCCAGCCTGATTTACCCTGGCCAGAACCTGTGCGTGGCTCTGAAGGACGGGTCAGCGGACCAGCCGGTAATCCCGGTGACGGGCAACGTCGCCAGTTTCTCGATCCTTTCCGTCATAAAGGGCAAGAGCGTGACGGTCCAGGCGGCCAATTACCCGGCTTACACCGAGTTCCGGGTGCTGATGGACGAGATCGGCACGAAGGCAGAGGATGGGATCAAAGCCGGAAGCGCAACAACCGCCAAGGATGGCTCCTTCAGAGCTACGTTCAATATCCCGGCGGCCTTGCAGGGCGAGAGTCTGATCGCCATCCGAATTGAGGCCACCGGCCGGTCGGGACACTACGCTTACAACTGGTTCCGCAACGCAACCACCAGCGTCGCAGGTTCTCCGTCCCCCAGCACTGGCACCCCAGCCGTCTCGGTGGTTTCCGTGGCTGAAGACACGAGCGTGACCATCAAGGCACAAAATCTCCCGGCGTACCAGGCGTACGTGGTATGGTTCGAGCGCCTATCCGGCCAAAGCGGTGTTGCCGGCGTCAAGGCAAGCACTTTAACAACCAGTAGAGACGGTTCGATCAACGCCACCATCCGCATCCCCAGGGAGATGGTCGACCGCAATGTCCTGGCCCTGCGCCTGCAGGCTGTGGACGGCTCCGGCAATCTGGTTTCCAACTGGTTCAGCAATGTGACCAGTGAGGATGAGGTTGGAAGCGGCGCTCCTTACGGATCTAGATCCAGTGTTCCCGGGATGTCTATCCGTGAGATTGACAAGAACCAAAGCGTGAGCCTGGAAGGTTACCGGTTTCCTGCCCGGAAAGAGGTGACCGTCTGGATGGGCAAGATGGGCACCCAAGGCTTGAACGGGGTAAAGGTCGATACGGTGAAAACGGACAAGAACGGCTCGTTCAGCGAGACCTTCAAGATCCCCAAGGAACTGCGCGACAAGAAACAAATCGCAATTCGCCTGCAGTCTGCGGATGGGTCTGGTTATTACGCCTACAACTGGTTCAATAATAAAGATATGCCGTAAGATGCGCTAGCGGTCGAAAGGATGAATAGCTGGCCCTGGGAGATTACCCATCTCCCGGGGCCGGTTCATGCTCGGTCGGGAGACCTCGCGGATCTGGAAGATGGAACCCTTCGACGGGGCTCAGGGCAAGGATTGGAAGACTGGAAGATTGGTAGATTGGTATATTGGTATATTGGTAGGTTGGCAGATTGGGGTGTCGAAGGGAGGATTGATAGATACCGGGTCGGATGGATCTTAGCTGATTTAAGGAGGGGGGAATTGGGCGCTGCCGGGGCCGGTTCAGGCTCGGTCGGGAGACCTCGCTGATCAGGGCGGGGGGAATTGGGCGCTGCCGGGGATTTCGCCGCCTTCGATGAAGGGGATACCGCTGTCTTGAAGCACATGGCCATAAATATCGATGACTCGGAAGGTGTATGGGCCAGCCCCCATGCCCTGGTCTTCGACGAAATAGTTGTAATCGGTGCGCGGGATGGATTTGAACGGGCCTCCCGGCACCAGGTACTCGAAGCGGGCGACGGGATTGCGGTGGTTGCGGATCTGCACTGCAGTCCAGTATGGATTACTGCCTTCCTTGAAGCGATACACGATAGGCCCCTGCAGCTCAGGACTGACGATGCGCCAGCGAATGGGGACTCGCCCGGCTACCAAATCCGCAATCAGGGCAAAGGCCTCCTTGCTCAAATCGACATCGCCCGGAGCACATTCCGGACAGCGATCCACGATCCTGACCGTCACGGTTCCCTTTGGCCCGGACACTTCGACATACGCCCCACACAGGGCGGCATGGTCGTAATCGGTTTGGTTCATGGCGGCCACCATAAGGTCCTGGGGGCTGGGATCGAAACTACAATTCCCGGCTCCGGTAGCATCGTAGTAGGTTCCTTCACCAGCGTGGAAGGCCTCAGACGCTGAATTCTGAACTATGGGCAGGTAAACGATCGTCGAAGTGACTTCCGATGCATTTTCGGCGGGGCTGGGTTGACCGAGGTCGATGGATGGGCCCTGGAGGACTGGTGGTGAGATCGGGTCCGGGCGGGCCAATTGAACCAGGGAGGGCGACGCCCACAGGGGCACCAAGGCAAGGAGGATACGGAGCGGGGTCATTTTAGCTTAGAATAAGGGATTGTACGAAGGCGCGCAAGGGGGCAGAAAGTACTAGAGGATTGGCCTTGCCAGGGGTTTAAGCGCGGTTATAATAACCGGCGTGTTTTCTCCGCGACCGCGGCCGCGCGGCCGCTGCGCCCTATACTTCGCCCAGAGGGGCAACCATTAGAGAAAGCGCGCCGCATCCAACTCAATTCTTACTCTCCTATGCCCAATTCCCTCATTGAATGTGTCCCTAACTTTTCCGAAGCCCGCCGTCCGGAAGTGGTGGAAGCGATTTTCGAGGCGATTAAGAGCGTCTCCGGTGTGCGGGTTTTGGATCGCCATTCCGACATGGATCACAACCGCACGGTGATCACCTTTGTGGGTCCGCCGGATGCGGCTGAGGAGGCCGCCTTCCGCGGCATCGCCAAAGCCGCCGAGTTGATCGACCTGAACCAGCACCGCGGCGAACACCCGCGGATCGGGGCGGCCGACGTGGTGCCGTTTGTGCCCATCTCTGGGGCCAGCATGCAGGACTGCGTCGAGATCGCCAGAAAATTGGGGCGCCGGGTGGGCGAGGAATTGGGGATCCCCGTCTATTTGTATGAACAGGCCGCCACCCGCCCTGAGCGCCAAAACCTGGAGAATATCCGGCGGGGTGAGTACGAGACCCTCAGGGAGGAGATCGGGGTCAAAGCCGAGCGTGAGCCGGATTTTGGGCCCGCACGATTGGGACCGGCCGGCGCTACGGTGATCGGAGCGCGTCCCTTCTTGATCGCCTACAACGTCTACCTGACCACGGACGAGGTCGCCATTGCCGGTAAGATCGCCCGGGCGAT
>DASQQR010000180.1:0-9945 GCA_035643335.1 Anaerolineales bacterium | reverse complement strand
CCCATCGCTGCGATGCCGTATACGAAACCGATCAGCAGGCCGTCTACTACGAAGGCAAGAAAATCCATGTGATGCTCCTATTGCGGTACGAGTCTGATCCTTATTTTACGAACAGGTGATGCGAAAGTTCGGAGAGACATTATAGAGTGGGGGTTGCGCGAGGCTACAGGCGCGGATGGGGCAGAGCTATACAGTTATTAAATAGATACTGGCCATGCTGGATAGCGAATACACCACGGACGCAGGTTGGTAAGGGTCAGCGACCAGATTCAAGGGATTCTGGATCAGGATTTGAAATCCCCGCGGACGGACAGTCGCCCGCGGGGATGGGATTCAGTCTAAACCTGATGGATATATTCGTGATTCTCGGCGCAGCATCTTAGCGTCTGCAAGCAAACTAGGGGAGCGGATAGAGCGCCTCGGCAGTAGCACCCTCCTGGGGCCAGACTACTTCTTTATGCAGATTGCCGCTCTCGCCCTGCCATTGGATGTAAACCATCGAGTGACCTATTTGCAGTCCGTGAGCCTCCGCGCTGGTATCGAACTTGATATAGCCGTAGAACGTGAGCAGGTCCAAGTTATCCAGGGCTTGCTTCACCGCTTCCGTGTCCAGCGAGTCAGCATCTGCGATGGCTTTCTGGAGCAGAAGGCCGGCCGCGTAGCCCCCGGCGGAATGGTAGGAGGGGTCCTCGTTATAGGCGGCTTGATAGGCCTTCGTGAAATCATCGCTGGAGGGCCCGTACCATGCCAGGCCCGCAGCGTCGGCTTTCTCCTGGTTGAACACGGCTAACGGCTCCCACTGGCTGGGGCCAATGATCCCAAGCGCTCCATCGCCGATGTCAGCAAAGCTGGGTTCAGGCGGCGCGACCAACAGGGCGACGAATTTTGCTTCTGCATTTTTCTCATACAGCTGCTTGGCGAAGGTGCTCCCATCCTGGAAGTGACCACCGCCCATGATGGCGTCTGGAGCCGCGTCCAGAATCTTATTGATGAAGGGCGCGAAGTCAGTCGTCCCCGAGTCATAACCCTCAAACAGCACCACATCAAAGCCTTGCGCCGTCGCGTAATCATTTAACGCCGTAGAAACATCGGTGGAGAACGTGTCGTTTTCGTGCACAATCGCGATCTTCTTAGCCGATGAATCCAGGGTAGCCAGCAAGTCTGCTGCTCCCGTCAGGTATTTGCTTGCGGGGGTATAAGTTTGGTACACCAGGGTATAGCCCTGTTGGTACGCGCTGTCCGAAGCCGCGCCAGTAGTGATCATGATTTTCCCATACTGCTCGGCGATCACCGCCGCAGCAGCCGTCAGGCCGCTCGAGTACGGGCTGATCAGGAAGTCGGCATTGTCCTCGGTCGCCAGGCGAGTGTACAGCTCTTGCACCCGGTCTTTATTAGACTCATCATCGTAGAATGCAGACGTGAATTTGACCACCGTTCCATCGCTCAGCTTGATTCCTCCCGCGTCGTTAACCTGATTCATCCATAAATTGAGGCCGTTGACCTGTCGGATGGACTCGACGTTGAGGCTTCCGGTCTGAGAGGCAGTAAAGCCGATTACGGCAGTGACTTCCTCTCCAGTTGGCGCTTCGGTCGCCATGGGGGCCTCCGTAGCGGTGGGCTGCTCAGTCACGGCTGGGGCCGCTGTTGGTTGTTCAGTGACGATGGGTTCTTCCGACTGGGGCGGTTCGGTCGCCTGAGGCGGGGGTGCCTGGGTGGTTGCCTGCGGTCCCGCGCAACTAGCAAGCACCACACTGGCTGCAATGAGAATGACAAAAACGAGAGTAAGTTTGTGCTTCATAGCGTTTCTCCTCCAAAACTATGTTAGGAAAATTGGCCAATCCCGGCCATCTACCACGAAATATTCTAACGAACGAACACAAAAATTGGCTAAAAGCAGAGAGGAAAACTATAAAAAGTTTATAAATTCGATACTAGCTCACACCGAAGGAGTAACCAATGCCGCGCTCCGTGAAGAGGTACTCCGGATCCGAAGGATCTTTTTCGATCTTCTGTCGCAGGCGGCCAATGTAAACCCTTAAGTACTCGGCTTCACGCCCGTATTCCGGTCCCCAGACATTTTTCAGGATGGTTTGATGGGGCAGGACTTTGCCAGCATGTTCCATCAGATAGACCAGCAGATTGAATTCTGTGGGCGTGAGCTCAATCTCTTGGCCCCTGACCATGACTTTATGCCGTTCTAAATCAGACACAATCTCGCCGCGCACGATTTGGCCTTCTCGAACCGGCGTTTCAGTCCATTGCGACCGGCGTAACACCGCCTGAACGCGAGCCAGCAATTCGCCCACACCAAAGGGTTTTGTGAGGTAGTCGTCAGCGCCCAGATTAAAGGCCTGGATTTTGTCCGTTTCTTCGCCCAGGGCAGAAAGGATGATAATTGGGGCCGTAGAATTCTGCCGGATGCGCCGGATCGTCTCCAGCCCGTCCATGCGGGGCATCATCACGTCGAGGATCACCAAGCTGACAATATGGGTATTGAAAACAGCCAGGGCCTCCAAACCATTCGCGGCGGTCAGCACACTATAACCGCGCACTTCCAGGTTGCGGCGCACAAAGTCTCGCAAAGAAGTCTCATCATCGACGACTAAAACCGTTGGATTGTTTGACATGTAGGCTGTTAATTCCTCAAGCCGCTGCCAACCTGATTAACTCCTACAAGAGGATAATCGGGCTCCATTAACGGGAGCGAAAAAGCGACGCTGGTGCCTCTGGCGCGCGGCTCAAGCCAGATCTCGCCACCATGAGCGCGTACGAAACCCTGGCAGATGGCCAGGCCGATGCCTGCGCCCGGTGTAGTGCGATTCAAACCATTTTCGACGCGATAGAAGCTCTCAAAGATGCGTTCACTATCTTCTGATGGGATACCCGGCCCCTCATCCTGCACCCGAATAACCAGTTGGTTGCCTTGTTTGGCAGCGCTCACTCGAATCAAGGAGCTGTCCCCAGCATATTTGGCTGCGTTCTCGATCAAATTACGGAGCACCACCTCAATTCGTTTAGGATCCCCGAAGAAGGTGGGTAGCTCAGGTGGCAGGTCTACTCTCAGGCGGTCCCCGGGCTTAGGTTCGGACCGTTGGGCTGCAGCCTCTATTAGCTCTTCCAGGTCACATTCTACCCGCGAGACAGTCAAATTGCCCGCCTCAATGCGGGACATATCCAGCAAGTCGTTTACCAGATCACTGAGACGATCCGTCTCTTTAGAGATAATAGCCAGAAACTCCCGCTGAGTGCCCGGATCCCACTTCACGTCTTCGGCAAGCAGCGTGGTGGCATATCCTTTGATCGCGGCCAGAGGCGTGCGCAGCTCGTGAGATACGGTGGAGATCAGGCTGGATTTCATGCGGTCGACTTCTCGACTGGTTGTAATGTCGCGCAGGATCTGACCGCAGCCGATGGGCATACCCTGGGAATCGGTTACATCGAACACTTGCAGCCGCAGGTAGCGGGTTTGGCGCGCATCCCCTACAGGCATTTCCACCATGCGATCGCCACTGCCGTTCAGGGCCGCCTGAACTGCCTGGCGAATTTTTTCTTTCTTCTCCTGGTCGTCTTCAGCCGCGAGCGCCAGCAGGCGTTCAATCAAGTTCTCGACGGGAGCACCACTGATCTCGTCAGCAGGCAGTCGCAGCAACTCACTGATACGCCGGTTGGCGTACAACACACGACCTTCCAGGTTTTCCAGGATTAGGCCCTCTTGAAGGGACTGGATCAGGGCTTCCAGGCGCCGAGTCTGCTCCTGGAGGCGCATGTCGCTGCGAGCATAAAGAGCGGCGTTTTCGATTGCCATGGCCGCATGGTTGGCGAAGTTGGTGACCAGGTTGATCTCGCGCTCGGTGAACATGTGAGGATCAGGCCGGTAAACCAATAGCGCGGAGGGAGGCGCGTGCTGGGTGTTTAGCGGAACTGCCAACATAGATCGATAGCCCTCAGCCTGGCTGCGGGGGCGCATGAAACCGAAAGTGGGATCTTCCTCAGTATCGCTAATCTGGATGGGTTGTCCTGTACGGATGGCCCGCAGGGTGACGGACTGCGGTTCACGTGGATCAATACTGATCTGTTCGGTGTAGCGCCTGGAAAGCCCGCGACTGGCTTGAGCACGGAAAATACCGCGCTCTTCGTCCAGCGCAACGATGGCGCATTTTTTTACTTCCAGGAGGTGCTCAACCTGTTCCAGGATCCGTTCCAAGACGGTGCTCGAGTCAAGGCTGGAGACGACTTCGGCACTGGTTTGGAGCAGCGTCGAGAGTTCGTTGAGGCGGGCCTCGATGGCGTCCTCCATACGGGTCAGGCTGCGAATGAGGTGGCCCACCTGGTCGGGGCGATCGGACATGCTTTGCAAGGCCTGGCGTTGTTCGGGTGAAATATCCTGTTGCCGCCCGATCATGCGACTGAAAGCCGCCAGCCGCTCCAGTGGCTGGATAACCTGCCGAGATAAAGCAATCCAGAAAATGAGGCCAATTCCGAGAAATACAGCGATGAGCAAGAGGACACCGCGGTGAAACGAAACAGGGGTTGCAAATGCCGCAGAAGTAGGCCGGCTAACGATTACTCCCCATCCGGCTTTGGGAATCGGAACGTAGCTGTAGAGGGTCTCCTGGCCATTTTCCGCAGTCTCGATCAGATTATCCGATTTTCCAGCCAAGACGGATTTTACGATCTCTGGAAGGGATGAATTGATATCGACGAGCAGATTGTCTCGAGTTGGATAGGGCCGGGCGATGACTTTGCCAGCCGCATCGATGATGAAGACCCGGAAATGTTCTTCGCTGCGGTGCTCGGCCGTGATGCTGGTCAGTGTGGTGCTCAAGGATTCCAGCTTGATGTTGGTCGCAACCAAGCCCAGGAATTCGTCGTCCTCACTCCACAAGGGCATTACTGCGGTAGCCACCGGTTGTTGCGTAGTGGGTGAGATGCGCCCAAGCGAGATCAGTGGCTCGTGGGCGTTTAGGGCTTCCTGGTAGTAATCCCGGAATGAAAAGTCAACGCCAACTGTAGAGCCGGGCCCAACGGGTTGGTGAAACACCATGATCCCCTTTGAGTCGAGGCGATATACCAGGTTGACTTCAGGCCGGGCGCTCATCAGGGTAGTGAAAAGTTCCTCCATCCCCTTGGGATCGGCGTTAATCACTGCCGGATATGCAGCCAGCTTCTCAACCGACTGCAGAGCATGATCCATGGTCGTGTTGGTCTCTTGGGCGATAGCGCGCGCCAGGGCCAGATCGCTGGCCTTGATATCTGTTTCCAATCGCTGGCTGGCAATACGGTCAAAGGTCAGTGCTGCGAGGACAACCGGTCCGACGAACAAGAGGTAGAGAGCGAGCAGCTGTAAGCCCAGATCTCTGCGTATGGAAATGCGTCTTATATACTTCATAACTCACCGTCTAGGACAACATAGAGCCTATCCGAAAATTCGGGAGGGTGGGGGTTTGTGGCGGCGCAGAGCGCCGCCACAAACCCCCACCCCTTCATTTTTCGGATTGATACATAATACAGACTCTCTAGAATTTGGCGTGGCACAACCGGTAGACGATGCGTGTAAAATTTCACTCCTCTCCAAAGGCTGATAGAATCCGGGCCACATGTTTGGCGTGTTTGACGTAAAGATCAAGGCGCATATTCTCATTGGGAGCGTGAGCCTGACCGCCAGGGTATCCCAGGCCTGCGGTGGCAATAGGCAGGTTCAGGTAATGAATAAATGGAAAGTTCGGCCCGGAGCCTCCAGTGAGGGGCACAATCATCATCGGATGGCCGTAGACCGGTTCGGCCGTGCGCACAACCATCTGGATAAAAGGATCATCCGAGTCAGTGCGAGCGGGAGCTTCTCCGCCGAGGTAAGTAATCTTGACGTCGCTGAAACCCTCAGCATCGAGGTGATTTCGCAGGCTGAGAAGCACCTGGTCGGGGGTCTGGTCAGGCACGAGCCGGAAATCAACCTTGGCCGACGCCCGCGCCGGGAGCACAGTCTTTGAGCCAGGGCCTTGATATCCCGATGTGAGGCCACAGATCGTGCAGGTAGGTTCGAAAACCTCTGCGATGCGCAATTCCGCACCCCCGGTCAAACCTCTGAGAAAATGGTCGATACCGTAGCGTTGCTTGTATTCCACAGCTATGTCCGGAAGCTCTGCCATGTATTGGTAGTCTTGATTGCTGGGCGGGACCACGGCATCGTAATGGCCCGGAATACGGATGCGCTCGTCCGGACCTTTCAACGTGCTCAGCGCCCATACCAACCGCCAGGCAGCGTTAGGGAAGATCGAGCCACCCAGGCCCGAGTGCGCGTCGATATCGGCGGTGGTTACCGAGAGCTCAACATAACAAATGCCGCGCATACCGGCATACTGCATGGGCACTTCCTGGTGATCCACCTGGCCAAACTCCCAAATACACCCGTCGGCACTCAGCAGAGTCTGGTTGTCCCTCACAAAGTCATGCAGGTGAACGCTGCTGGTCTCTTCTTCGCCCTCGATCACAAATTTAACCTTGCATGGCAGATCTCCTCCAGCGTTCAAAAGAGAATCGATGGCATGAAGCCGGCTGACGATATGACCTTTATCGTCGCTCACACCTCGAGCGTAAAGCTTTCCCTCGCGGAGGGTCGGTTCGAAAGGGGGCGAGTCCCATAATTCAAGGGGCTCGGGAGGCTGTACATCGTAGTGGTTATAAAAAAGCAAGGTTTTGTCAGCACGACCCTGGCGCTGGCCAAACACCACCGGGGAGCCCCCCGTGGGAAGGATTTGGGTGTCAAACCCGCGAGCTTTGAGCATCTCCTCGACAAGCTGTGCGCACTCCTCGAGCCCCCAGTTCTGGGCAGCCACACTGGGTTGGGCGCATAATCTGGACAGCTCGGCGATGCTAGCCTCCAAATGGCTGTCAATGTAGGCATCAATTTGGGTAAAGTCGGACATGAATTTTCTCCATGGATCATGATGGACTCAGGAATTCTGGGCATTCCGTTTATAACGTGAAGAAGGCCGGATTTTGTTATGTAGATCAGTGTGGGGCTCAGAAGAAGTGATTCAGTGAGGTAGAGCCTACGTACGCAAATGTGATCATTTTTATTGTTTCTCCAATCCAACACCACAACAGAAACTGCAAAACGGGCATTTTCAGGACACCGGCCGCGACCCCCGCCAGGTCGAAAAAAGGGTTCGGCAGAGCGGAGAGGACCAGAATCGTGAGTGAGCCGCGCCTGTCCATCCATTGATAGAGCCGCTCGTAGATTTGTGCCTTTTCTACGACAACTTGACCGCTGAAGCCAGCCAGATAGCCGGAGAGTTCGCCGAGGGCTGCTCCAGCTCCGGCAGCCAATGCAACCCCCAGGGGATGAAACACCGCTCCCATGGTGAACACAACCGCAACCCCCGGAGCAGGTAGCAGTACTGTGGCGTACGCCAGGAAAGCCAACAGGAAAATGCCCGGATACCCGTATAAAGATAATTGATGAGCTCTGTCCCGGATGCTGAATATAAAGATGCTCAGCGCGATGACGAGCAACAGAATGAGAAAGCGCACCAATGCCAGGCGGCGTTCGGGAGTCAGGGAAAAGGGCATCTTCATTCGGATCACTCAGATGCAGCCTTGGTCATTCATCTGCCATTTGACCATGAAGGAGGGCTTGGACTCGAGCCACAACCATGTCCAGGGCCACGGTGTTAAAGCCTCCTTCCGGGATAATCACGTCCGCGTACCTCTTAGATGGCTCGACAAACTCCTGATGCATCGGGCGCACCGTCGTCATGTACTGGTGGATTACGGATTCCATCGTGCGGCCCCTCTCAGCGATGTCGCGTTCCAGGCGGCGGATAAAACGAATGTCGGGATCAGTGTCCACGTAAATCTTAACGTCGAAGAGCCGACGCAGTGCCGGTTCAACGAAGATCAAAATACCCTCTACAATAATGATCGGTTGAGGATTGATGGGGACGGTGCGAGCGGTGCGGCTGTGGGTCCTAAAATCATAGACAGGCAATTCAATGGGAAGGTTGTTTTTGAGATCCTGGACGTGCCGGACGAGGGTATCGGTGTCCAAGGAATTGGGATGGTCAAAGTTGATGTGTGCACGTTGAGCAGGAGGAAGATCGGCTAAATCCTTATAGTAGGCGTCGTGAGGAAGATAAGCAATGTGATTTGCGCCCACCCGTCCCAGAATCACGTTGGCCACCGTCGTTTTGCCGGACCCGGTGCCACCTGCGATCGCGATCACGAGAGGGCTTGCGCGTTTTGACATAAAAGAATTATACTGGAAGCGGGCCGAAAATCAAAAAAGCCACCGAAGGGAATCGAACCCTTGACCCGCCGCTTACGAAGCGGCTGCTCTGCCGGCTGAGCTACGGTGGCGGATAGGTATGCTGTTAATAAGGCACATTATACCAAGGTAAGTTGTGGAGTGACAAGAAATCCGGCTATACTCTGACCCAGGTTATCCAAATTGAGGATCTGTGGGGGATCACCGGGGAAAAAGCCGAATCATTGCATCGAGAGGTGTCCGTTTGCGCATTGCGATGATATCCTACCATACCTGCCCGTTGGCCACCTTGGGCGGGAAAGACACCGGCGGTATGAACGTCTACGTGCGAGACCTGACCAAGCAACTTGGACGGATGGGTGTTCAGGTAGATGTGTTCACGCGCTCTCAAGATGAGCACGTACCCCATGTGCTGCACGACTTGGGGTATGGGAACCGGGTAGTTCACGTACCCGCTGGTCCAGAGGTCCCTCTGCCAAAGCGCCAGCTCGCCGATCACATTCCAGACTTTGTGGATGGTATCTTAGAATTTACGAACCACCGAAATCTGCGCTACGATCTCATTCACAGCCACTATTGGATGTCAGGCATCGCAGCGCGTGATTTGAAGGCCAGCTGGAATGTGCCGGTGATCCATATGTTCCATACGTTGGGGATGATGAAGCAACGTGTAGCCCGCTCAAAAGGCGATGTGGACGGAGATTATCGCCTGGATGGGGAACATCAGGTCCTCCAACTTGCGGACCGGATCATTGCCGCCACGCCGGCGGAACTGGCGCAGCTCCAGTGGCTTTACCAGGTGGATGTCAGCCACGTGGTGGTCATCCCGCCCGGGGTAGATCTGAGCCGGTTTTATCCAATTCACCCCGAGGAAGCCAAGGAGTTCATTGGCGTGCCACCATGCGACCGGATGCTCTTGTTCGTCGGTAGGATTGAGCCGCTCAAAGGGCTAGACACTCTAATCGAAGCCATCGCCTTGATGCGGCGGAATGGAACCTTTGAGAATTGCTCGCTGTGTCTGGCGGTCATCGGAGGGGACACGCAGGTAAGTGAGGAGGAGATCAGCGCCGAGATGGCGCGCCTGCAGGATTTGCGCGAGCAGCTCGGTCTCGAAAACCTAGTCACTTTTCTCGGCAAACGCAGCCAGGATACACTACCCTATTATTATTCGGCGGCAGAGGCGGTCGTAATGCCGTCGCAGTACGAATCCTTCGGGATGGTGGCTCTGGAAGCCATGGCGTGCGGAACACCGGTGGTGGCATCCCAAGTCGGTGGATTGGCTTTCCTGGTGCAGGATGGGCTTAATGGATTCACTGTTCCGGTGGATGAGCCGCAGACATTAGCGAATTGCCTCGTGGATTTACTCCAAAAGCCGAATTTGCGGGAGAAAATGGGCAAGCAAGCTGCTGATTTCGCCAAAGGCTACAGCTGGAAGTTGATCGCTGAACGCGTTTTGGAAGTGTACGAAGAAGTCCTGGCTTTACATCCCCAAATCTGAGGGTATCACTGGATTACCCGCTGGATTCAATTGCCGGCAAGAATATTCGTAACAGGTTGGTATATTGCGCAATCTCCGCCTGGTAATCGGCGATAGTAGCATAGCCCTGTGTGTTCGGATCGGCGTAGAGCTCCGATTCAAATCCCCACATAATACCACTAAAACCGTTCGCAAACATGCGCTG
>DASQQR010000179.1:0-3519 GCA_035643335.1 Anaerolineales bacterium | reverse complement strand
TAGCCAGTGACGGTATTTGCCCGTTATCGCGAGTCAGAGCGGCGCATGACCGGTGAAGTATGGCCTTCAACCGGCTGGCGCAAGCAGGGTGGTACCGCGGAGAGCCTCCGTCCCTGAGTGGGCGGAGGGGTTTTGTTTAAGATCAGACGTAATGCGTAACTCGTAATTCGTAAATATTCACTCATTGCGAATTACGTGCTGTTCCTGAAGGTAGGTAGTAACTGTGCTTGGTAATCGATGGCAACCCTATAACCCGCAAATCATTGAACCCAAGTGGCAGCGGTATTGGGATGAAAACCAGCTTTATGCGGCGCGGGAAGACCCGGATAAGCCTGAGTTCTACTGCCTGGATTTCTTCCCTTATCCTTCGGGCGAGGGTTTGCACGTGGGTCATTGTCGGAATTACATTCCCACGGATGTGACCTCGCGTTTCAAGCGCATGCATGGCTGGGAGGTGCTGCACCCCATGGGTTGGGATGCGTTCGGGGAGCCAACCGAGCAATTTGCCATCACCCACGGGATCCACCCGCGAATCACCACCGACCAGAACACGGCCAACTTCCGCCGCCAGATGAAGTTGATCGGGACCAGCTATGATTGGAACCGCGAGATCGATTCCTCCAACCCGAGTTTCTATCGCTGGACCCAATGGTTCTTCCTGCTGCTTTACCGGCGAGGCCTGGCTTACCGGGACATGAGCTGGCAGTGGTGGTGTCCTGTTTGCCAGACTACCCTCTCCAGCCAGGAAGTCTCCAATGGCGTATGTTGGAGGGGTCACTCAGGCGTTACAAAACGCCAGGTCTTGTCCTGGTTCTTCCGCATCACCGCCTACGCCGACGAACTGATCACTGGCCTGGATCAAGTGCAGTGGCCCGAGCCAATCAAGAGCATACAGCGAAACTGGATCGGGCGCTCCGAGGGCTTTGAGATCGATTTTCCAACGGAGATAGGCAAACCGCTGCCGGTTTTCACGACCCGGCCCGACACGCTTTATGGGGCTACCTTCTTCGTGTTGGCCCCCGAGCACCCCGCGGTCCCAGAGCTGACGGCGCCTGAACAGCGCGCTGAGGTGGAGCGGTACGTCACTCAAGCAGTCGGCCGGAGCGAAGTCGAGCGCATGGCCGAGTCGCGGGAAAAATCGGGTGTCTTTACCGGCGGCTACGTAACCAACCCGCTGAGCGAAGAGCGTATTCCGGTGTGGGTCGCCGATTATGTGTTACCCACATACGGCACCGGGGCGGTGATGGGCGTGCCCGCCCACGACCAGCGTGATTTCGAGTTCGCAGACCAATTTAGTTTGCCCGTCCGGGTGGTCATCGCCCCACCGGTTGAAAGTGAGCAGGTTGAAGATTTAAGGTTAGATGCAGCCTTTACTGGCTCCGGAATTATGGTGAACTCGGGACCTTTTGACGGACTGCCTGGCGAAGTGGGCATCGAGCGGATTGGTGAAGAGCTGGAGGCGCGTGGCCTGGGCCGCAAAACCGTGCAATATAAGATGCGGGACTGGCTGATCAGCCGGCAGCGCTATTGGGGCACGCCCATACCCATCGTGTACTGCGAGAAATGTGGTCAAGTGCCTGTACTGGAGGAGCAGCTGCCGGTCCTGCTGCCCATGATGAACGATTTCGCTCCGGACGGGAGCGGGCGGTCCCCACTGGCGCGTGTGCCCGAGTTCGTCAACACCACCTGCCCCGAGTGCGCTGAACCTGCCCGGCGGGAAACCGATACCTTGGGCGGCTTTGCCTGTTCTTCCTGGTATTACTTGCGTTTTACCAGCCCGCACTACGAGGCTGGGCCATTTGAACCGCAGGCCATGCGCTATTGGATGCCGGTTGACCTGTACGTCGGCGGCGCGGAGCACGCTGTGTTGCACCTGTTGTATGCGCGCTTTTGGACTAAGGTAATGGCGGACGCTGAATTGGTCCCATTCCGTGAGCCATTTGCTAGGCTGATGAATCAGGGTCAATTATTAGGTCCGGATGGCCAGCGCATGTCCAAGTCGCGCGGAAATGTGATCACTCCCGACAGCATGGTGGCGGAATACGGCGCGGACGCTTTGCGGATCTACGAGCTATTCATGGCCCCTTTTGAACAGGATGTGAGCTGGAGCTCGGAGGGCATTAATGGTGCCCGGCGATTTTTGAACCGGATTTGGAACTTGTATGCCGAGACTTTTTTCGAGAGCAGCGAGGCGGTTGATAAAGATGAGGAGTTGGAGCGGCTGCTGCACAAGACTATTCGTCGCGTGACAGAACGGATTAAGAGTTTTCGGTTTAATACCATGGTGTCGACCCTGATGGAGTTTAGCAATCATCTCTTGGATGTGCAGCGAGCTGGAAATTGGCGCAGCGCGACTTACCACGCAGCATTAGAGGCGCTGCTGCTCATGCTGGCCCCGGCTGCTCCATACATCGCCGACGAGCTGTGGCACTTGACCGGGCACGGCGGCAGTGTCCACGAGCAGCCGTGGCCGACCTGGGACAGCGATCTGGCGCGCGATGAGGTCTGGGAAATCCCCATCCAGGTGGATGGAAAGGTGCGCCAGGTGATGGAGATCCCGCTTGACGCCAACCAGGTGGAGGCTGAGGAGACCGCGTTTGCCCTCTCAGGCGTCCAGCAGTATCTCGCTGGCCGGGAGGTCGCTAAGAGTTTTTACGTCCCAGGCAAGATCCTCAGCATCGTCACGCGCTCGAAAGTGGAAGATTTGTGAAATGAAATTTAACGGAGAAGAAGTATGATGAGCGATTACAATCCTGCAGAAATCGAGCCCAAGTGGCAGGCCAGATGGGAATCTGATGGCCTGTACCACTCGGATATTGACCCTGCCCGTCCGAAGCATTATGCCCTGACCATGCTTCCTTATCCTTCTGGCGATCTGCACATCGGCCATTGGTATGCCATGACGCCCTCGGATGCCCGGGCGCGCTTCATGCGTATGCGTGGCTACAACGTGATGTTCCCGATGGGGTTTGATGCCTTCGGATTGCCGGCGGAGAATGCAGCCATCAACAATAACATCCATCCCAAGGAATGGACCTACGCCAACATCCAGCGCATGCGCATGCAGCTGCGGAGCATGGGCGGGATGTTCGATTGGCGGCGGGAGGCGATTTCGTCCGATCCAAAGTATTATCATTGGACAGAATGGTTTTTCCTGCAGTTCTTCAAGAACGGGCTGGCTTACCGCAAGATGGCCCTGGTGGATTGGTGCCCGCACTGCAACACGACCCTGGCCCGCGAGCAAGTGTGGGGAGAAGACCGCCACTGCGAACGCTGTGGCACTCCGGTGATCAAGAAAAACCTGGAGCAATGGTTTTTCCGGACGACCAACTACGCCGAGGAGCTGCTGGATTTCTCTAAGATGGACTGGCCAGAGCGGGTGCAGTTGCTCCAAACCAACTGGATCGGCCGCAGCGAAGGCGCCGAAGTCGACTTTCGGGTGGACAAGGCCTCCCTGCCTGCAGGCGGCGAAGCGATCACTGAAGAAGAGGCTCGCTTGCGGGTCTTCACGACACGACC
>DASQQR010000178.1:0-3373 GCA_035643335.1 Anaerolineales bacterium | reverse complement strand
GCTCGAGCCGGTCGAGCAAGACCTTGGTCGTGTTGTTCCCCGTGATAGCGCCGTTCGCGTCGTAGTAAAGCACCAGCGCTTCCAGGCGGCTCAGCGTTGGTAGGGCTGAGAAACGCCCGTCTTGGGGATCGTGATCGCTGGTGCCGCGTGGGCCATCACCGTCGTAATCAGATGGCCAGTCGCTGTTGATGTGCGCCGCTCTCACCTGCACCAGTTCATCCAGCAACGCAGGCACAACGAATATCTGGTCAAGGGTTTGCGCCTGTCCCTGGAAGACGTAGCTGTAGGCGCTAGCGGGTACCGCTGAGACCAAAACATCATACAGGTTCGTTAGACCCTGATCGTAAAGACCGGCGAGCTGGTCACTTGGGAAGAGCGGACTCCCCGGTGTAAAAGGATCATCCGGTCGCGGGTAGACATTCAGGTCCCCACCCACTACCACATTGACGTTCGGATCCGCTTGCTGCAAGGCAGCCACGATCGCCGCATTGTAATTCGCCTGCTCCGTGCGCTGGCCAACTCGAGCGTCAGGAGTGCTGCTGAAGTGGTTGTCCGAGATATACACATCCGTGAAGACGCTGGTCCCAATGCCATCCCGCCAGATACGGAATAGACCAACTTGTGGCGCTCGGGTGAAGACATTGTTCCCGTCCGTGCCAGTGGAGCGATCGACATCCGCGGGCAGAACCGCGTTCAGCGCCTTCGGGTTCTGCACATCCGTGTTATACGGTAAGACCTCGCTTCGATAATCAACGGTTGGATCGCTTCCCAGAACCGGATCATCTGCCATCGCCGGGAGCAATTGGACGCGATCCGCGCGAAACAGATAAGCGGAGACAATCCCCCGGTCATCGGCGCCGTCCCGGTCGTAGGCCGCATCGTACACCGTCCCGTCGATGCTGGAAATGACCGTGGCCAGCTCCTGAAGCGTGTCCGGTTTTCCATCGGCATCATTGGTGGTGCCGCAAATCAGGGTTTCGTCCTCTACAGTACAGATATCCTGATCCTCTGCCTCTTGGGCCAAAATGATATCAGGATCGTGCAGATCGTTAACGATCTGCTGCGCGATCTCGTGCAGCCGAGCCTGGTAAGCAGCATCGCTGGCCGGCACGTAATCAAAGGGCGGGCTCACGCCAGGACAACCTGAATTTCCGGTGAAATCACAGCCGTCAAACGGGTCATCCCGGTAGTCGTATAGGTTTTCGACGTTAAACGTGGCCACGCTGTATTCTTCGCCCCGATCGAAGGACTGCGGCGGCGAATTTAGAGCAGGATCGACCCCTGGCGCCAGGTCGAGCTGCTGCTCAACCTGGATCTGGTACTTGCCGAAGGAAAAGTAAACGCCGCCGATTGGCGCATTGTTCAGCGTATCAAAGGTGCGCGACGGCGCGATCAACGCGGTGTTGTCATCCATTGCAGCCTTGATTCCCAGGCTGCCCAACACGATGCGGTAGCCATTGCCGTTATCAAAAAGCTGGTCTGGGATATCATCCAGCGGGTGAGCATCGCGAAAGGCCCGGCGCGCGTAAGGGTCGGCGCGTTGCGCGATAGCGCTGTCACCCCGGGCGACCCATACTTCGCCATCCAGGGTGCTGGCGAACACGTCTCGTCCATTGAGCACGATACTGCTGGCCGGGATCTGCGCCCGCATGCCCTCATGGCGCTCCCAGTAGCGATTGGCATCAGCCAGGTCAGCCGACGGGTTCACCTCGAAGGCCGGCACCTCGGACTCCAGGTCTACGCCACTGCGCAGCACCTCAAGAGCGCTGGCGCTGGAAAGTTCGGTCAGGTTGAAAAACTCGCTCACCCGGCCTCGAAGGATGACTTCATCCCCCACCTCAGGCACGTAGCCGCCGATCAGGTCGGTGAAGCCGCCCATGAAGACGAAGATACCATCCGAGCTGTTTGGATCACTATCAGCGGTGGCCGCGGTATTCTGGATGAAGAAACCGTTTTGATTGCCACCGTTGCTGGCGCGGGCCAGGGTTCTTTCGTAGATGACCCCCTGGACAGCAACGGTTTGACCGGCATAAGGGGAGTTAAAGGTAGCCCCATTATCTGTATCACCTACCGATCCCTGAACGGTTCCAATCGGCAGAATCTCAAACACGGTCACCGTCAGCGTGCAGGTCCCCGTTTGGGACGGGGAATCATCGTTCGTGGCAGTGATTTCCACGGAATAGGTACTGGGGGAGACGGTTTCCGCCACATTTACAATTGCCGTAGCTGTTCCACCTACACCACCGGCAGATACTACATCGCTCAAGGTGATACCCTCTGTTTCAGGGTCTACACCAGTAATGGCAATGTCCACCACCGTACCATCCGCGTCGCTGGCGCTGACCTCTTGCGAGGCACTGAAGCCCTCCGCCGCAGACAATGAGGGCCCGCAGTCAACCAACACCGGTGCATTGACAGGGCCGCCGAACGCTTGGCCTGTGTTGATGGCGCCAAATGTGTTCGGTTCCGGTCCGGCCCAGGTGAAATCTTCGTAGACGGTACCGGACCCCGTCAACTGCAAGGAGTCACCAACCGGGGTATCGAAGGGCTCCGAGACGCCGATATCGGTGCTGGTCATTCCAGCGGCTGGGCCATCAACGGCTGTGAAGCTGCCTTCATAGCTCAAGAATTGGATTACTGTCGAGGATGAATCAACCAATGCAAGCCCATCAGGGGAACCGTTCTGTATTCCTGCTCGCGGAAACGACAGGGTTCCAAAATCGTTCTGTTGGTTCGGAATAGTCCCTGACAAGTTAATGGTGTCGTACACGTTAAGTTGGGTGGGGCTCCCGTTGTAAAGAGCGATAGTCCATCCCGTTAAATCCGTATCTGCTGGGCCAGCAACTTCGACAGCCTCACCGGCATCCGTACCGGTATTATCGTAATGGATTTCGTTGATAAAAACGCTCGCTTGCGCTTGGACGTGGTTTAGGGGCGTTCCAAACGAAACGAGTAAGACCAGCAGGATCAATGCGTTTACTAACTTTCTCTTCATTAGCTTTACTCCCTTCCAAACTTATCATCTAGGACATTCATATTGTCCGATTGCCTATCGCTGGATACCGTTACTGGATCTGACACCTCCTTATAGAGAGGACCTCCCCAAGTTGGAAGAAACTTGGGGAGGCCTGTTATTTCATCGCACCCCACTCTCCCCGGGAATTCGAGAGATTTGATGTAAGTTTATGTTCAGCCTGCCACTTCAGGGCGTCGGCAATCAGGTTGCCCTCATTAGACTCGACCGCCCGTACGCTGGAGCGCAGCCCATCGAGATCCACTTCAGAATTGCCGATCACGGTCTCTGCGAGTGTCTCCACAGCTGCCTCCACGGGATCGACCACCAGCGCCTGCATCATCGGATCCGGTTCTACGG
>DASQQR010000177.1:0-6043 GCA_035643335.1 Anaerolineales bacterium | reverse complement strand
AGTTACTGCCCAATCTGACTCGCTTTGGCTGATCACAATGAGAGGAAGCAACCAAAGCGAGTCAGATTGGGCAGTAACTTGCTTGAAGGCTTCTCCGGGGCGAATCAGGACGTCCAGCAGCCAACTACCGCGCAAACGATTCTGTTTACGAAGCGATTCAAGGGCGATCTCAGCCATTGTTTTGCCTCCTTTTGGCTTCATAAGCGTTCCGAATTTCACTGAGCAAACTGATGGCACCTTCGCGCTTTTCCACAAAAGCAATCGCGCCCGCCTTGCGTGCCCGATCTCTTAAAAACGGACTATCGTGTAAACTGAGCATGACAACTTTGACCTCCGGAACCGTATCGTGCAAGGCAGCCGCGGCAGAGATCCCATCCATCCTGGGCATTTCAATATCCATAATGACCACATCAGGCCTTAGCTCCTGGATTAGATCCAGGGCCTGCTTACCGTCGGCGGCGTCGCCGACCACCTGAAGATCTTCTTCCAGCGCCAAGCGCATTTTTAGTCCCCGCCGCACGCTTTCCTGGTCATCCACCAAAAAGATATTGATCATAGGCAACCTCGGTTACTTCTGATGTCCGGATTTAAAAGCGAACTTAAGAAAGATACTTGTCACTCGTTCTATGATGCAGTTATAATCGCATTCACGTTAGATCGCATCCTGCAAATAACCAATTTACCCTTAGGACTAAAATATGAACTTTGGCTCCTTCCAAAGTAGGATAAGAGAACGATGACTATTCGAACTCTGATCGTCGACGATCACAGCGTGGTCCGTCAGGGTTTGCACATGTTTCTTTCCCTTGATCCGGAAATTGAAGTAGTTGGAGAGGCTGCTAACGGCGCGGAAGCCATCGAGATGGTGAAGTCCCTGCGACCAGATGTGGTCTTAATGGATCTTTTGATGCCAGTTATGGACGGCATCTCCGCGACGCAAGCCATCCGCCGGGATTACCCGGAAACGGAAGTGGTGGCGCTCACCAGTGTGCTTGAAGACGAATCGGTGATCAACGCGGTACGAGCTGGCGCAATCGGGTATTTGCTGAAAGACACCCAGGCTGAAGACCTGGTCAAAGCCATCCGGGCAGCCGCCGCCGGTCAGGTGCAACTATCCCCCAGGGCAGCCGAACGGCTTATGCGGGAAATCAGGGCTCCTGACAGCCCCGAAAAACTGACCGAACGGGAGACGGAGGTACTGCGATTAATTGCCCTTGGAAAATCAAACAAAGAAATAGCCTCCGACCTGAGCGTCAGCGAGACTACCGTGAAGACTCACGTCAGCAATATTTTGATGAAATTGGACCTGCCCAGCCGGACCCGGGCAGCCCTTTACGCCGTTAAAATCGGCCTGGTTGCGGAGGATTCCTTGGGACTATAATTTTTGTATTCTTTGCAAACAAACTGCCCTGCGCTGATAGAAGGAGCGCAGGGCAGTTTGTTTGGCCGCAAATTTCCGGTTTATTGGGTCGTGTTGTTGTAGAACCAGTTGTAGGCAAAGTAGCCTGAAGCGGGGCTCTGCATGCGAATGGCAATTTGGTAGGAGGCCTTTAAGGCGCCGGGAATAGTGTAGGTCAAGGTTTGGGAACCGCCCTTACCTGAGGAAGTCGTGTCGACTTTGATACCGTTGACACCCTTGGTTCCCATGGCACCCATGTAAACGTCGAACTTATCATCAGGTGGCAGGTTATTCGTCTTGATGGTCACTGTTTTGTTTCTGACTACACTGGTGATCGAGAGGGTGGGAAATCCGGTATAACCAGACGGCATGGAACCAGACCCGCTGCCGGTGGTATTGTTGTAGAACCAGTTGTACGCAAAGAAACCTGAACCCGTATTGCTCTCCAAGCGGATGGCGATCTGCCGGGAGCCGCGCAAGAAAGCCGGGATCTTGAAGTTGGCCGTAAAACTGCCACCTTTACCCGAATCAATGGTGTCCACCAGTCTTCCGTTGATACCCTTTGTGCCGAACGGACCCATCAGCACATCGAAACTATCCTTGGCCGGGAAATCCCTGGTTCTAATGGTCACGGATTTATCTTTCTCGACGCTGACGATGCTGAATGTTGGGATCGTGCCAGGCTGAGGCGTAGGCGTAATGGTGCCTTCTTCCGAAATGCAGAGTTTCTGACCCGTATAGATCACCCAGGGGGATTTGATGTTATTGATCTCAGCCAGCGCGCGCCAGCTCAGCCCGTATCGTTTTGCGATCAGAGAAAGATACTCGCCCTGCTTGACCGTGTAGGTTTGGCTGCAGCCCGCAGCCAGGGCCGAATTGGGTCTTGCTCCTAATCCAGCGAAGAGCAAGACCAGCATGATAAGAGACAAGGCTATCTTTTTGTAATGCGTCGCGTGTTGTAACATGGTACATCTCCTCTCTAATGTGACAAAGACCTTGATAAATGATTGAAATGCCTCAATTTCGCGTGCGCCGAAATATAGACGTGGCCTATTTCGCTTTTGTTCCAGGCATTCTGCCTTTTCCTCTACAAAGCGACCCCAAGAACGCAACCCGGCCTTCCGGATAGGCTTTTTCTGCGGAGCCGTTTTCCATGCTCTCAGTGTATAGCACTTAAATGTAAAAAACATCCTACGAAAGATGGAATTGCACCCCATCATTCGCATGATTTTTTGCTTCATTCGAGATCGTTGGGGCACTCGTTTAGAGGAACCTCCCGAAGAGCCTGTCCCGAGCGCGGTCGACGGAAACCTTCAACATGTGAACTTCTTGAAAATAGGTCAAAAGTATTAGTTCGAAATCAGCCTTTAGGCCGTGTTATTTTCTGAGAATTTCTCTATACTGAAAAATAATGCATCTTCCTCCATAGAATCAGGACGGGATCAAAATGCGCCGAGAGGCATACTTTGATCGACGGTCATAATTCATTTGAGAAGATACAAGAAAAGCCCAATATATTTTCCAAGGAGAACCGCAATGACCGGGAACACAAAATATACTCATATACGCAGACACTTGCCCAGGACAGTTGGCTTGGTCCTGGTGCTGGCCATCATTCTGGCCGCTCTGCCTCAGAGCTCAATGGCTGCCACGGCCCTGGGGGCAACCAATGCTACCTGCAAAACGACCTACACGGTCAAATCTGGAGATTATCTCACGAAGATCGCCAACGCCAATGATGTCGACTGGCGCGATCTGGCAGATGCGAACGACCTCAAGTCCCCCTACGTGGTCTACGCTGGCCAGAAGCTGTGTATTCCGAGTGGCTCAAGTTCTGGGTCGTCTGGCACCATCAGTTCAACCAGCACGACGGCCAAGATCGCGGTCACAAAGAGCAAAGACACCATCACAATCTCATCTTCCAAACTGCCCACCAATAACACATATTTTGTGAGAGTCGACAACGCCAACAATAAGAAGCTCGAGTGGTATAGAGTCGGCGTTCTGAAAACAGGCAAACAGGCTTCCGTGAAGGAATCCTTCAAACTGCCGGATTCGCTGAAGAATGCCACTTCACTCAACGTGTGCCTCAAGAACATCTCCAGCGACGCCGTTGTGTGCAACAATCCTAACCTGGACCGAGGTGCCACCAAATCCAGTTCTGGCTCGAGCTCAAGCGCGAAGTGGCAGGGCACGTATACGGCCGACCTGGTTTCAGACGAGATCGAAATCAGCACGTCCAATTTTCCCAAGAGCAGTATCTTCTACGTAAAGGTAGACGGAACAGGCTCGTGGACTAAGATTGGCGTCCTCAAGATCAAAAGCGATACTTCTGTTACCGAATCGTTCACGCTGCCCAGTAAACTCGCAAAAGCGAAAACAGTCGCCGTTTGCCTGAAGAACGTCGAAAACGACACGGTCAGTTGTCTAACCGCGTTCAGATAGGGACAGATCGTAACTCACATCTAAATTGGGAGGGAAGGCAGTTGGCAAGCATGGCACCATGCTTGCCAACTGCTCAATTTACCAAAGAAAACCCTGGGAAACGAATAATCGGATTGCTCTCAGCTAAACAGCCAGCGCCTCGCGTAGACGACTGACAAATTCGGCGGCTGCCAAACAGGGATCAGAAGACCGGTCAACGGCGTTGATCAGGGCCGAACCGACGATGACCCCATCGGCGAGGCCTCCAACGGCCCGCGCCTGGGCCGGCGTGGAAATCCCGAAACCCACCGCAACTGGCGTGGCCGCCTGATCTCTTACCCGGGAAACAAAGGCGTCCAGATCCGCCGGCAGCGAATCCCGAGCACCGGTGACCCCCGTAAGTGAGACCAGATAAAGAAAACCCGTGGTCTGGCCCGCTACGAATGCAACTCGCTCCGGAGGGGAAGTAGGCGCCAGCAGGTAAACCAGAGCCAGCTGGTGCTGCTCACAAGCGATTTGCATCTCTTGCGCTTCTTCGGGTGGCAAGTCCGGCACGATAAATCCATCCGCGCCGGCCGCGGCCGCCTCGTTCACGAAGCGAGAAACACCATAAGCCAGGATTGGATTGTAGTAGCCCATCAGCAGCAACGGCTGGGTGGCGCCCCGCGCCCGAAGTTGCCTGGTCAAGTCCAGACAATGCTGAACGGTCATGCCGCCTTCCAAAGCTCTATGGGTAGAGCGCTGGATGGTCGGGCCATCGGCCAGCGGGTCGGAGAAAGGGACACCCAGTTCGATCAGATCCGCGCCAGCGTTTGCTATCGCTTCGAGAATCGAAAGGCAGGCATCCGGATCAGGGTAACCCAGGGTGAAATAAGGAATCAAGGCCGCCCGATTCTGGCTGCGCACGTGGCTAAAGGTCTCGGCGATGTGATTTATCCCGTTCATGAAACCTCCAGGGCTCTAACTACAGTGTCCAAATCCTTATCACCCCGGCCCGAGAGATTCACTAATAGAATCCGGTCGGGATCCATTGCCGGTGCACGCTTGATGGCTTCAGCCACGGCATGAGCCGACTCCAGGGCCGGCAGGATTCCTTCCAAGCGGGAGAGCAGCTGGAAAGCCTCCAACGCCTGAGCGTCATCGGCCCAGGTATATCTCGCTCTGCCAGTTTGGCGCAAGTAAGCATGCTGCGGACCTATAGCAGGATAATCCAGACCCGCGGAGATGGAGTGGGTTTGAGCGATCTGTCCATCTTGATCCTGCAGTAGATAGGTGAAGGTGCCATGCAGCACGCCTGGACGGCCCAAACGTGGGTCGGAAAAGCGAGCCGCGTGGTGGCCGGATGAGATTCCTTCGCCTCCAGCTTCGACACCCACCAGCTGCACCTCAGCATCTTCTAGGAAGGCTGAGAAGAGCCCGATCGAGTTCGACCCGCCGCCTACACAAGCAATGCAGACATCTGGCAACCTCCCCGCCTGAACCAGCATTTGCTCACGCGCCTCGCGGCCGATCACGGATTGAAAGTCCCTTACCATGCTCGGGTAGGGATGCGGTCCGAGGGCGGAACCAAGTAAGTAATGGGTATCGCGGACGTTGGTCACCCAATCACGAATGGCCTCGTTGATGGCATCTTTTAGCGTGCGGCTGCCATTTTCCACCGGGCGCACCTCGGCTCCCAAAAGGCGCATGCGCAGGACGTTGGGCTGCTGCCGGGCGATGTCCACAGTGCCCATATAGACAATGCATTGCATGCCTAGCAAAGCCGCCGCCGTGGCTGTGGCCACTCCATGCTGGCCGGCACCCGTCTCGGCCACCAGGCGACCTTTGCCCATGCGTTTGGCCAGCAGAGCCTGGCCCAATGCATTGTTGATCTTATGGGCGCCAGAGTGCGCCAGGTCTTCGCGCTTTAAATAAACTTGCGCACCTCCCAAATACTCGCTGAGCCGCCGGGCACGGGATATGGGTGTGGGACGCCCCACATAGGTTCTTAGCAGCTCCTGTAGCTCGTTTTGAAAACCTGCATCCTCGCTGAATTCCTTGTAAGCAGCTTCCAACTCGATCAGGGCCGGCATAAGCGTCTCAGGGACGAATTGCCCGCCATAAGGACCAAACTTGGTCCGGGAATTGCGTTGGTTAAGACGAGTGTCCACCTCAGATGCGTTTGGGTTTCCCGTTTTAATAATCATAAAGATACTCCAGAGTATATTTGCGTACCATCTT
>DASQQR010000176.1:0-2112 GCA_035643335.1 Anaerolineales bacterium | reverse complement strand
GCCCCCAGGCCAGCCAGCAGGGCTACGCCGAAGAGTAAGTAGTTAGACAACCTCATGTCTGATTTGTGATTTTTGATGGTAGATTCTTGATTTTGAGGTTCTCCCATCCCTTACGAGAAGAAGGCTGGATGCCGGTGGTGCGAGCGCTCCAAGCGCGCGCATCCCCGCGGATGCGGATCTCATACCGCTGCTCGCCCTATCAGGTAGAGAGCGGGATAGAAGAACACCCAAACCACGTCGACGAAGTGCCAGTACACAGCGGCCGCCTCGACGGGGAAGTGGCGCTCGGCTGAGTACAGTTCCTTGCGAGCATTGCGGTAAACGATCAGCAGGAAGACAACGCCGGAGAGCACATGCAAGGCGTGAAAGCCGGTCATGGTGAAGAACACCGAGGCAATGGCATTGTCACCGATCCCAAAGGGAGCGATCTGCCATTCTACCCCCACGACACCGACCAGGAACAAAGTACCCAGCACGATGGTGATCAATACGTTGTTCAGGAAGCCGCGCCGGTCCCCGAACGACATCAACGTCTCCGCCCGGTTCATGAAGAAGCTGCTTAACAGGAGTACCGAGGTAACCGTGACACCCAGAAGCGGGTTGACGTCCGGGCGTTGATCGCCAAACAGGTAAAAGCGAGTGGCCAACAGACCCAAGAAGAGGAAGGAATCAGAAATGATGAACAGCCACAGGCCCAGACGGTTGGTGGCAGATTTATATTGATATTTGCTCAAGGTTTGGGTTTCCGTCGTCATTCCGCGACCTCCTCACCTCCGGTGAATACCCGCGAGATGTGCATGTAATCACGCACGATGAAAAAGGCTTTAATGAGACCGATGACGATTAGGGGAGCGGTCCAGCCAATAGCGATGCTGCCGATGAAGTATTCCCCGGCAGTCAGGGCAGCAAGCAAGAGCAATACGGCCAAGCCAATGCGAAGGGCCTCGGATTGCCTCTCATTATAATTGTTTTTTTCAGCCATAACGTAGTCTCCTTTTTATTCTCCAGGGTTCAGCGTTAGAGATGGGCCGTGCTCCGCACGACCCATCTCTAACCTGCCGCTTTCTCCTAATCAGCAGCGGCCGGACTGGGCGCTGGGATGGGTTGGGTATAGACCTTATCCGGCAGGCCATAATCGTAGGGTTCTCCGACCACCTCGATGGGTTCAGGATAGTTGTGAGCAGGCAAGGGGGAAGGCAGCTGGAATTCCAGCGAACGCGAGCGCCAGGGATTGCTGGCGGCAACCTCGCCACGGCGCAGGCTGACAACCAGGTTGACGAAGAAGATCAGGATCGAGAAAGCAATCACAAATCCAGCGACCGTGATCAAGAGATGCTCCGTCTGCAGCCCCAGGGCCGGGTCGTAGTCAGAGATGCGCCGGCGCATGCCCAGAAGGCCAACGTACATCTGCATTAAGGATTGGACGTAAAAACCTGGCAACATGAGGAAAAAGTGGATCTTGCCCAGGGTTTCGTTGTACATGCGGCCGGTGATCTTCGGATACCAGTAATAAATGGCAGCGATGAACGGGAAGACGTAACCGCCAAACATGGTGGCATGGAAATGGCCCACGACCCAATACGTATCGGTCAGGTGCAGATCGGTGGCTACCGTGGCGTTGGGCGGCCCGCTGAGACCGCCTAACAGGAAGATCGAGATGGCGCCCAGCACGAAGAGCATGGGAGTCTCAAAAGACATCTTGCCACCCCACATCGTGCCCGCCCAGCTGAAGAACTTCACTCCGGTGGGCACGGCCACCAGCATGGTACTGAACATAAAAGGCACGCGCAGGTAACTGGCCATCCCGGAAGCGAACATGTGATGAGCCCAGACAAAGAAGCCGATCAAAGCGATGCCCATGGAGGACATGGCGATCCACTTGTAGCCATAGAGAGGCTTACGCACAAACACCGGCAGAAGCTCACTGATAACTCCCAGGCCAGTCAGGATAAACACATACACGGCAGGGTGGGAATAGAACCAGAACAGGTGCTGGAACAGGAGCACATTGCCGCCTTGAGCCGGGTTGAAAAAATCCATGCCAAACAAGCGCTCAAACAGCACCAGCTGGAAGGAAAGGGCGATCAGCTGAGTTGCGGTCAGGGCGATGAG
>DASQQR010000175.1:0-5258 GCA_035643335.1 Anaerolineales bacterium | reverse complement strand
GGATAGCGCTTAATGCTGATTATCTTCGCTTTTGAGAAGATAGAGGTATAGAAGTTCATGGCCTCTTCGGCCGACTTATCGAACCACAAACTTGGGGTAATTTTCTGCATTTCGTTTTTCTCCTTTACCCAAACGATCTTTTTTGGCTTAGTCCAGCTTTTGTCCGACTAGCAGGTTTATCTTGCTGGGATATTAGTGAAATGAATTATCTGGATTTAAGTAGACAGAGTTTTAGAGTAATTAGAGCCGAATTAGAATATTTGTTCTGATAAAATATACTTCTTTTTGGTCTGGCTGTCAAGTATTGAATTTGGGCCGTGATGAGGTGCTGGCGATCGATTTGCCCCCTGATTGGTTGGCTTAGAAGGCGTAGAAGTCCTGGTAGATTCGCCGCCCAAAGCCGACCGATGTTGCTGGTCCTGTAGGAAGAATCCTAACAAAGAAGATTATTTTTGTCAAAGCCAACTATCGCCCCTTGATCTCGGATCGTCATGGTCAGGGCATAGGAGAACGACACCATGGTCAATCCAGCCAGTACCAGCAATCCAAACAGCAGTAGCATGCCTGCCCAATCAGGACGCAAGCCCATGATCATGGCCACCACCAGCGTCGCGCATTGAAGCAGAAGCACCAGCACGTCCTGCAGCACCATGCCGAGCAGCAAGGCCAGCTGACTGGCTGAGGTGAGTCGCAGCCGCTCGACCATACCGTCACGCAGATCATCGAGAATGTTCATGCTTCCAACTTTAAGAAAAGCGCTGCGCAGCGCGCGCTCGCGCCTTGGCCACCTCTTCTGCGCGATTTTTCTGCGGTGCCTTCGTCTCAAGGGAGTCAAGAAGCCTGGTAGAGGCTGCCGCTATTTCGTCGACGGCAGCCAGGAAGGCGGCTTGATTGGCTTTGGACGGCTTGTTGAAGCCGCTGATCTTGCGCACGAATTGCAGTGCGGCGTCGCGAATCTCTTCGTCGGTCACAGGCGGCTCGAAGTTGAAGAGCGTTTTGATGTTCCTACACATAATCATCTCCATTCTCGCCCAGATAATGGGCGGGGTGCACGATGCTCAGCGGCCGGCTGGGGAGTTTACAGCAACTCCCGCAACTCCTCGGTCAGCTTTTCAGCCAGTTCGGGTCGCCCGTGATAAGCTGCGGGTGTATTGTGGAAAACGGCGATGTGCCAACCCCCCTCGCGCCTGACCGCTACCAGGGTCTGGACGGCATTCGCCGCCGGGTTGATGTCGTTTTGGCCAGGGGGCACCATGCCGACGACCGCGCGCAGAACGGCCACTTGGCCAGTGAGAAAGCGCACTTCCCGGACCTTCGCCAGGTACCTGGCGGTCTGGTGGTCGGCAAAGATCCGGCCCAGCTGCGAGGCTATCTCCCGGCGGCCATTCATTTGACTCCCGTCGAATCCAACCACATTGCCATCTTCCGAAAACAGCGCGGCGTAACCTTCAGCGGTTCGCTGGTTCCAGCTGTCCAGCAGGCTCTGATAGAGCGATTTAATGTCCTCTTCGCGGGAGTACGATGTATTCGCGAACGACAGGCCCTTTTCGGCGAGAGCGCGGCGGAGTTGATCCAGCGCTTTGGGCCCCATGCCGTGCAACTCCAGGACTTCGTCCTCACTGACCCTGCTGAGTTGCTCGAGCCGTACCAAACCGGCCCCAGCGAGCGCCCGTTGCGCCGGCCTGGCTAACCCGGTTGGAAGGTCGCTTTCCGGCAAGCTGGATTGGTGATCCTTGTCCTTTGTCAAGATACTCCCTCCTGAGTGTGCACACTCTCCTGGCTTTCTGGGATGCGTATTGCTTGTAACTAAAAGCGACAGCAGGTGTGCCGGGCAGGTCCGCCCGATCCCGGACTCTGGGTAAAACCTACATCAGCCAGCGAAGAACTCCGCCAGCACGGGAGCGAGCGCGTCCGGGGCTACATCGTGGGTCTGGCCTTCCAAGGTGCGGTGTTGTGCCTTGGGAAGGGCATCCGCAGCCGCTTGCGCGGCGCTATGCATGAATGCAGGACTCGCTCCACCGTCTAAGACCAGCGTGGGCACGGTGACGGACGCCATCCGTTGGGCGGGCACAGAGCCATCGCCCATAATGGCGTTGTCGTAGGCAAGCGTAGGCGCCACCGATTCGAACATTGACCATACAGGCGTTTCTCGCATTCCGGCAATAGCTTCGGCCGGCGCGCCAAACGTGGTCATGGCGAGAGCGACGGCATCGCCCCGGCGGCTCTCTGCAAGCAGAGCAGTGAGCTGCCTCGTATAGTTCTCCGACGCCTGGCGGGCATTGTCGTCACCAGAGTTGAACGGCGGCTCGTACAACGCCAGCTTCGTGATGGCAAGGCCGCGAGCCGCCGCCTCGAGCGCAAGGGCCCCGCCGGAGGACATACCGAACACGCACGCTGATCCACCAGCCGCTTTGATGAGGGCTTCAAGGTCTTCTATCTCACGTTCAATTGCATACGGCTGCGTATCGCCGCTGTCGCCTCGGCCCCGGCGATCGTAGTGGAACACGGTGAAATGCTGCGCTAACAGTGCGGCCAGCTGCGCCGTCTGTGGGTCAATGGCTCGATGCTGGAATGCGCCACCCACGAGGATAATCGCCGGTCCCTTACCTGACTGATCGAATGCGATGCTTGTTCCGTCTTTCGAAGTGACTTGCTTCATGTTTATTATCCTTATTCTTACTTCCTAAGAGTGTTCGGAAGGTACTATGAAGAGCCGGCGGTCGGTGGCGAACTGCGTTCGCTCAGCAGCAACTAAGGGCACAAGGTTGACCTGAGCCGGCTGGAATTGGGCGACTGGTTTGTACCGGCAGTTTCATGTCTTTTGGCGGCTGGCTTGGTACCGTTGGTGGTCTCGAAATGACACCTCGCTTCATTTGGCGGGCTGATAGCGCTGAAACACGACACCCGTTGGAAGCGGCTGCGATTCGATGAGTTCCAAATTGATGCGCTTCCCCTCTGGAAATAATCGCTTGCCGTTGCCCAACACGAGAGGATAGACATGCAAACTGTATTCATCCACCAGATCGTTTTCCGCCAGTGTGTGAATCAGCACGCTGCTGCCGTCAATGAGGATATTTTTGCCGGATTGTTCTTTCAGCTTGCGAACTTCTTCGATGACATTGCTGCTGATGAGTGTTGAGTTGCGCCAGTCCGCCGCCGATTTCAACGTGGTGGATACCACAACTTTGCGGGCGCCGTTCATGACATCCCCAAACGGATCGCCAGCCGGCATCGGCTCGAATGCCTCACCGTGGATCTGCCACGTCTTTCGTCCCAACAGCAGCGTGTCGGCCTGCGCCATCGCCTGGAGGAAATGTTGGCCAATGTCATCATGCCAGTACGGCAGCGTCCAACCGCCATGTACAAAGCCGCCATCGGTATCTTCGTCGACACCACCCGGCGCCTGGATCACACCATCCAGCGTAATGAACTCATGTACGATGATTTTTCTCATGGCTACTCCTTTTTAATTTTCTTCAAGCACGGATAAAATATTGCCCGCGGGGTCTCTAAACCAGGCGATCAAGGGGCCTCCGCCGCGGAAAATTCCCTTTTCATCTGTCTTGAGCTCGTCCTCGTCGTAGTGCTCGAAACGGGTGCCACGCCTAGTGAGCTCGTCTACAGCCTTTTCAATATCCTCTACCGGAAAATTCAGGATGGTAAAGGTTGCCGGGGTATGGTTTGGCTTGGGATAGATCAATATCTTAGTGCTACTGGCAATGTGCAAGTTTAACAAGCCATTCACTTCGGAAACTTCCAGCCCGAGAGTCTGGCTGTAGAACTCCTTCGCCCTCTGCAAGTCGTCAACCGCAAAACCACTAAAAGCGTGTGTATCTTTGAACATGGAACTTCTCCTTGGTTATCCGTTTCTCCTGGGCTGGTAGGTGAGGTTCGCGACTCCGGTTGTGGTCACCTGCGATTTTACCAGCCGCATCCTCTTCAGATCGCCCTGGCCCTCGAAAATGGGCTTTGGTTTCTTACAATTTGGACTGTGCCGCTCATTTTCACCTATGCCAGTTTTTCTCCAGCGATGCCGCCGTTGAAGTGAATTTTTCCGCGAAGCCTCATGCAACCTCCTTTCGCAGTCGCCACATCACTGCCGAGATCCATGCCCAGCCGAGCACCACCGCGATCGCGAAGGCTACGTTAGTCCCGGTCAGTCCGGACCCCGAGGCAATTCCAAAGAAGGCTGCAAAGAAGACCGCGCCGGTAGCCGCGGAATAGGCTGCCCATCCCGGCTGTCTGAACGCGGCAAACCGGCGGGCGAACACCAAACACGCCGCGATCAGTGAGAGAAATGCCACCGCGCCAGTGATGAAGTGCAAAAGCCCATGCCAGCTTATGGCGTCAGGTGCACCCACTGGCGTCCCGGGTGGGAAGCCATCCATGGGGTCAGCGACGAAGACTCCGGCCCCGATCATGCCGAAGCCATAGAGACCGATAAGCAATGGGCCCCAGGTTCCGCCTCGGCTGCCACTCAAACCTTCGCATCCCGGCCGCTCCGGCGATGACCAGCAGGCCTGCAACCAGGAAGTTGGCGATCTGAATCCAGCCGAGGTCTCCATTGCTCAGCAGGCTGAGTGAATGACGTGTGATATCGAACCCTGGCCGGGTGAGCATTTGGACCAGGCCTACGGCTATGTACAGGGGACCTGCGATGACGCCGCAGGTCACTAGCGCTCTTGTCACCTGGGCGTTCTTCTCGGAGCTCGTGCTGATTGCCGAATAGTCTTGAGAGGATAACATAGTACTCTCCTTGTCGTAAAGGTTGCTTGAATAGTACCGATAGATTTCTGGGCCTTACTACTTTAGTCTTTGAAAAACCCGGCTCGGCCCCAATTGATGGCTCTAACCGTTGCACCCCAACGCTTCTCATATGCAGTAGCTAGGATCTTGAGGTCTGGAGGATGTATCAAATTGCCCGGGAGTGTGTCTTAGCATAGGTTTTCCGCGTGTCAACAAAGCTTCCCCGACTCTGCAGGCTCGGATTCGGCACGGGTATCCGTTGAGGAGCCTGAGCAGGCCCAACCAGACCGGCAAAAAGATCATCTTCCACGGCGCGCCCGCCATTGACCAGGCTCATAGCGCGGTAATAGGTTTGCGTTGCCAACAAGGTGGCCCGAGCCTCATCCGGCAATGCTTGCAGGCGCTGATAGCCGGGCAACTGGGAGCGGTGGCAGACAATCGCCTGCCAGACTCGCTCCCAATGAGCGGAGGTGTCAATCCGGGTGGTAATGGCCCACGCCGGCCAGGCGGTA
>DASQQR010000174.1:0-6248 GCA_035643335.1 Anaerolineales bacterium | reverse complement strand
TATTGCAGAATGGGCATGGCGGTCTCGGTAGGGCCAGGACGGCGCGTTGCTGTAGGTCTGGGCGGAAATGTCGGGAAAGGGATTGCGTATGTTACAATATTCGAGAGGAAAAAACCTATGTCAACTCTCTTGACACATCCCTATATTGTGTCTGATGAGCGCCTGCTGGATGGCGAGCCTGTAGTCCAGGGTACCAAAACCACCGTTCGCGCCATTGTCGAGCTTTGGCGGCTGGGCACCCCGCCTGAGGAAATCCCCTATCATTTGCCTCACTTGCAGCTCGCGCAGGTCTTTGACGCACTGAGCTACTACAGCGACCACCAGGAAGAGATCAACCAGTATATCGAACGCAACCGCGTTCCGGATCATCTTGTGCACCCATCCGTCAGACGTTGAAGCTCTTCGCTTCCCTCTACCTCGATGAGGACGTCTCCATCTTGGTTGCGGACATCCTGCGGGCGCGTGGTTTCGAGGTCACAACTGTACGTGACGAAAAAATGCTGGGGCGCAGTGACAGCGAACAACTGGAAAAGGCGATTTCTCTCCAACGTTGTCTTTTTACACACAAAACCGGATCCATTACGAAGAACTCCATCGTGAAGCCATTGCAGGGGAAAAGAAACACTTTGGCATTATCATCGGGACGCGTCGAAACGCGTATGAATTGGCTCGCCGCATCGCCACATTGGTGGACACAATAACAGCCGACGAGTTTGAAAACCAGCTGCTCTATGTTTGAGAATCAACAAATTTACGCTGGAACGTTTGGATCACCCCCCACCGCCGCCCCACCTCCCGAAGGTTAGAGGTTGGGTTTAGGACGGGGATATGTTGCTTTAAGAGGGGTCTGTCCGGTTAGGTTCTCGATGAAACCTTCGGGAGGTTGTTAGAGCAAATTGACCATGCCGCTGGAAAAAGAGCACGATAGAAAGAATTACAAAGACAATTGGCACAAATATTACCCATGAAATGTGATCGAGAATCCTCGTTTGGAACGTGGGAGCGTTTGAACGTGGAAACGTTTGAACGGGTGTGAAGTCGTCCATTGTCCATCGTCCACCTATCTTCCGAATAAGACGATATTCCAAGAAAGGAAATGGTCGCGGCGAGAGGGTTCAAGATTTTGCTGGTTACACCCACCCCTATGGAATATAGGGCCGTAGAGGCCGCCGCCGGAGAGTGGTTGACGGATGGTACGGTGCGCCTTGAAAGGTGCGGGTTCGGACCCCAACAAGCCACGGATTACTGCCAGCAATTAGACGACCGTATCAATTTCGATTGGCTGGTGCTGACCGGCTACGCTGGCGGCCTCGCCCGAAACCTGCAACCCGGCGATCTCGTCCTGGCAGATACTGCCCTGGCCTTCGGCCAACCCCAAATCCCCTGCACTGCCCTGTCCGTTCCAGGCACGGTCACGGGTCCGGTACTGACGGTTCCCAGGCTGCTGACTACGCCGCAGTCCAAAGGCGCAGCCTTGCCGCGTGGCGCTTTGGCCGTGGAAATGGAAGGTTATCCCCTGGCTGCATGGGCCTCGACACGGGACTTGCCTTTCGTGCATGCCCGGGTAATCCTGGACGGCGTTGACGAGCGCGTCCCAAATCTCGGCAACTCTCTGGACGCCTTTGGTCGCCCCAGGATAGCGCAATTACTTTTCCAATTGTTAAGGCGACCACCCCTGGCCCCCCGGCTCATAACCTTTGCCTGGCGGGTAAACAGCCTGAAACCGCGCCTGGGCGTATGCGCCCGGGCGGTGGTGGGATCGATCGCTTCACTCAGCGGATGAAAGTGGATCCGTCCGGGTCGGGAGGACCTCCGTTATGCTGGTTTGTACTCGTCGCAGGCGAGCCAGGAGGGGCGCTAACATGCCCAGGAAGATCAAACTGCTCGCCAAAGCCAGAGTGATCTCGCCGATGGCGAATGTAATCGTCAGGTTAAAGACCATCACGCCGATGAACAGGCCCATGCCTCCCAGCGCGTCCGCCGGGTAACCCCGCCAGACTCCCCAGATCCGGTTGAAAAACCGGTTCTCCAACAGCAAGAACACACTGGTGATGATCCAGGATAGCAGGGCCCAGCCCAGAAAGTTGGTTATGGGCACGCCGAAATATTCGCCCCCAGGGGGATAATAAAAAATCTGGCCTAGAAACCATTTCCCACCGCGCAAGGCCAGCGGGTCAATGATCACATCCATCCCCATGGTCAGAAGGCCAGCCGATGCCCAAACATACCAGCGAGGGGACGCTGCCGGCTGCGCCCAACGGAGATCCCATCGCCCGCGCGGGCCGCGGGCCAGCGGCTCAAACATCAGGCGAGCCAACTGCAGCCCGGTGAAGGTCAGGAATACGAAAGACAGGCTGTCCATGAAGGGCACGCCGGCGACCCACAGCTCCTGCTTCGCCGTCGGCCCGCTGATGTAGGTGTATAAGCCGAAAGGAAACCCGTTGTGGATAGACGAGTACTCAGCCAGACAGGCCAGCACATAGCCCAGCAGCGCATATGAGGCTGTCCGACGCCAACCCCATGCGGGAACCGCCAGCGCCAGATAGGCGAGTAAGAAGAGAAATACGTAGGGCCGCAGGAGGATCGTTCCGGCCAACAAATTAATCATGCGCCTGTCGCCTTGAAACCCTGGCCACGTGATAGAGCCTGGTGAATGCGAGCCAAAGCCAGGACCGGGAAATAATTGCGATATTCATGGTAATTCAAGTAGAAATCGCCGGGGAAACCGGTGCCGGTGAAATAAGGTTCGTCCCACGTGCCGTCCGATTTTTGGTTTTCCAGCAACCACCGTACCCCGGCTTGCAAAGCAAGATCTTCGACCCCGCGTACGCTCAGCAGCCCCAAAATTGCCCAGGCGGTCTGCGAGGCGGTGCTAGCACCTCTGCCGCGCCAGGCCTGATCGGTGTAGGAGAGGCAGGATTCGCCCCAGCCGCCGTCCTCGTTTTGATGCCTGCGCAGCCAATTGGCGGCCTTGGATATGCGCCCATCCTCAGCACTAAATTCACATGCTTCCAGCGCCATCAGGGCGGCGGCTGTGCCGTAGATGTAATTTACACCCCAGCGACCAAACCAGGCGCCATCGGGTTCCTGTTCTCCCCACAGGTAAGCCAGGCCGCGCTGTACACAAGGGTCGCTGCGCGGGTAACCAAGCTGGGCCAGCGTTTCGAGGACATGCGCGGTCACATCTGCGCTGGAGGGGTCAAGGACCTCACCGAAGTCACAAAACGGAATCTGCTCGACCAGGGTGACGTTATTGTCGCGATCGAAAGCCGCCCAGCCGCCGTCATCGTTTTGCATACAGATCATCCACTGAACGCCATCACTGAACGCCTCTCCCAGCTCCAGGTTCGTTCGGCGGAAGGCGGCCAACACCAGAGCAGTATCGTCGGTGTCCGGATATTGGCTGTTGTAGAATTCAAAAGGCCAGCCCCCCGCCGGCACGCCCGGCGCTTTCAGGGACCAATCGCCATATACTTTGCTTTGCTGGTCGAGCAACCAACCAGCGGCGCGTCTCAAGGCAGGATGGCCAGGTGGCAAACCGGCCTCCGATAGAGCCAGCATCACCCAGGGGGTGTCCCAGCACGGGGAGACACAAGCCTGCATGCGGAATCCGGCCTCATCCCGGATGCAGAAACTTTCTATGCCTTCCAGGCCCAGCTGCACGGGGAGCGCATCCGGATCGAAGGTAGACAGAGCCAGGACGCTGTTGATCATCACAGGCTGGATACCACCCCAGCCGCCATCCGCCTCCTGGTGCGATTCGATCCAGCGGCGAGCAGCAGAAAGCGCTCGCTGTCGCCAGGGATTGCGGCGCAACACGCCGCTGCTGCGCTTCAGCAGGTAATCCAATCGTTGGAAGTTCGCACGGGCGTCGAAGCGCGGTCTTCTCGGCGGCTTCATTTGCGTCTCGCCGACAAGGAATTGGCCAACCTCGGGCGCCGGGCCAGGGTATTCCGGGGGTTGGGCCAGGATGACCAAAAGAGGCACGAGGGTGCCACGCGCCCAACTTGCGAACCGGTAGATGTTCAAGGGCGTAGATTGGGGTAAGAACATCATTTCGGGAGGCATGGCGGGCACCGTGTCCCAGGATAGCGCTCCTAAGAGGGCCAGCCAAATGCGGGTGAAGACGCGGGACTTGCCCAAACCTCCCAGCGTGCATACAACTTCGGTAGCCTGCTTCAATTCTGGGGCATCCAGCGGCATGCCCGCCAATTGCAAGGCCACGGCGGCTTCAATGGTTATGTTTAAATCCGGAGGGCCGCCATAGAACGCTGCCCAGCCCCCGTCAACTTGCCCGTTCAACAAGTGCCGGACGATGTCCGCCTCTCGCTGGGGGTCACTGATCTGCAAGAGGCGGCGAAGGAAGAGATACTCCGCAGTGATGGTAGCATTGGATTCGAGCTCCCCGACCCAATATCCTGACGGCGCCTGGCTCCTCAAAAAGTAATCAACGCTGCGGGAAAGCGCAGCCTGAATGGTACCTACCGCTTCGAATTCGCTTACCGTCGCCATGGAATTATGCTCGGAACTGCCTGACGAAGATAACAGGACGCAGATGAAGGCGGATTCCGCGGTTGGGGTGATGATCCACCGGTTAATCTCCGGGAATGCCGTGCCCGGCAGGCTGTTCGCCAGATGGCCCGGCCCCTACCCGGCTTGAACCGTTCGTGAGGCTGGAGACAGATTCGCTCAGAAATCCCTTAGCCAGGCTGGCGAATTCGATCGGATTGGTCAGGGCTTCCTGAACGATGCCGGCCTCGAAGCCACTATGCATCATACAAGAGGCGCAGCGATCATCCTTGCCCACTCCAAATTGCTCCCAAAGTTCATCCTGCATCAAATCGTCCAGATCCTGGGTGTGTTCGTCGGCGATCAGGTAGCATGGTTTGCGCCAACCCAGGGGCGTATAGGTAGGGTTCGTCCAAGCCCGGCAGGGGTAATCGCGTTCACCACGCAAAAACGACAGGTAAAGGGGATTGTTATAGAAATTAAAATTCCTGGTTGGGTCGAGCGCTTTGCGGAACGTTCGGATCGATTCTTCACGTTCCAGGAAGATGTCTCGATCGGGCAAGGATTGGTAGGGATAGCCCGCTGAGACCATCATACCCTCCACACCTGCATCCGTCAAAAAGCCAAAGAGCTGGTGAAGGTCGTCCAGGTTGCTATCCTTGAACACGGTCGTGTTGGTGCAGACACGATAACCGGCCTCGATGGCATGTTGGAGGGCCTGGATGGCTTTATTCCAGGTGCCCTTGCGCTCGACCCAGTAGTCATGGATATCGCGCATGCCATCCAGGTGAACCACCCAGCAAAAATATTTGGAGGGCTTGATCCTCTCCATGGCGCGCTCCATCATCAGGCCGTTGGTGCACAAGAAGACGAAGCGATTTTGCTTGATAAGCCCCGAGACGATTTTGTCGATTTCCGGATGGATCAGAGGTTCGCCGCCAGCTATGGAGACCACCGGCGCATCAGCCTGTTCCACCATCTCGAGACATTTCTCCACCGGGACCATCATGCGCTTCAGGATGACGCTCTCGCGGTACTCGCGAATACGGCCACAGCCTTTGCAAGTCAAATTGCAGGTCTCCAGAGGTTCCAACATCATTACGATAGGGAAACGCTTTCGCCCGCTCAAGCGATTTTTCCAGATGTGCCATGTCATACGTAGACCTAATTCTAAGGGTGGTTTTCTCATTTTTTTTCACTCCTATAATTTATTGACTAAACGCAGGACTTCACTGCGCGAAAGTTTACGCTCGCCGCGGGCCAGCGCATTTAGGGTCGCGTAGGCCAATGCCAAAGGAATGGTGCAGAACTCCAGAGCAGGTCCCTGGGGCAGCTCGGCAACGTAGGCATCGGCGAGAGCAAGTTTTCGCCGGGAATAGGCATGCAGGTCTTCTTCGTCCCAACCATCCGGAAAGAAATCAACCCCACGGGAGAGATCCTCTGGGCGATTGCGCAGAATATTGACCGATTGTAAACCGCGGCCAAAACCAATGGCATAGCAACGATTGGTTTGCGTTCCATCATACCAAGCCCACAGATCCGAGAGCAATAACCCAACTGCACCAGCAACACCGAAGGTATAACGATCCAGGTCAGCGTTGGTGTGCACCTGCCAGCCATTTTCTGCCCAATACGCCATGCGGTCCGCCATGGCGGCAGTGGCATCGCAAATGCGATATGCGATACTCTGCGGAGCCAATAACAACCAGTCACGCAAGCGCTGAGATACTTCTGGAATA
>DASQQR010000173.1:0-7034 GCA_035643335.1 Anaerolineales bacterium | reverse complement strand
AGGATTTTACCGTTCAGGTCGATGGCGTGAAGGGGGTTTGTCCTGCGGCTGAAGCATGGGCAGAACAGCAAATTCTCCAGAAGAAAATCCCAGTGCTCGCTTGCGAAAGCGCCTGCATTCGGGGAGATATCGCCAGGAGGGTAGCCAACCTGGTGGGAAAAGAGGAGCCGTTTGGACGAGCTTGCTGCGCAGAAGCGTTTTTAGTGCCTCATTCAGCGATGGCGCGCTGGCTTAAAGAAGCGGATAAAGTCGTCATGGTGAACGGATGCTTTTTGAAATGCATGGGCAGAGTTTTGAACAACCTGGTCGATGGAGAGAAAATCATCCATATTGATGCTTTAGAGCATCACAACAAATATTGTGATGTCTTCTACATGGAGGATGTACCAGAAGTAGAGCGGCTCGATACCGCCAGACATGTAGCTGATCAGATTCTTCCCACGCTGATCGGATCTGTGAATCAGGCGGAACGGCTGAATCCCGTGATTGTCGCTTGACTGTTGGAGATCCATAACACCTCTGCTTCAAGAGTGTCTTTGTTCTAAGTGTATCCAATTTTCTGGCTCATTCGTCCATGCAGTGGCCCAGGGCGCGGGCACGGGCCAAGATGGAGGATTCCAGGTAGAGACGTTCCGGCGGAGCGTCTTTTTATTTTAACTGTATCCTTTTACGCAGCTCATTCGTCCCTATTAATAGAGCAGCCACCCGAGTGGTGGTGCCGTGGTTATCCATTGAGAAAAGGAGCTCGTGATGAGTAAATTTAGCGAAGATTTCAGCGTGCAGGTGGATGGGGTGAAGGGGGTCTGCCCGGCGGGTGAAGCGTGGGCAGAACGGATGATCCGCGAGAAGAAAATACCCGTGCTTTCTTGCGAAGGCCCATGCGTGCGGGGCGATATCGCCAGGAGGGCAGCCAATTTTGTAGCAGATGAGGATGAATTTGAGCGAGCCTGCTTCCCGGAAACCTTTTTCGTGCCTCACTCGTCGATGGCGCGCTGGGTGAAGGGAGCGGACCAGGTCGTGATGATTGACGGCTGCTTCTTGCAGTGCATCGGTCGGATTTTGAACAACCAGGTGGATCAAGAGAAGATCATCCACATTGATGCTTTGACGCTCTACAAGAAGTATTCGGATCTCTTCGACATGGAGGATGTGCCCGAAGCCGAGCGCATCGATACGGCCAGAAATGTGGCGGATAAGATTCTTGCCGGTCTGGGAGATGCTCCAGAGTAGATCGAAAACGTGAGAGTTTGGAATTGCGAATTGACAAGACCAGAGGACAGCAGCTACTTCGTCAACAAGATAAACCCTGCTTATAACTTAAGTCTGAAGACAATCAAGAAATTCTCCTCTATACTCCTGTAAAGAATTGAAAAATAGACACAAGGTGAATTTAGAAGTGGAGAACCTTACCAAAAGGATAAAAAATTTCGGACTAAATCGAAAGAAGGAGGTGAACCATGTCTAATGGATTTTGCGATGTTGGCACGTTGGGTTTCCTTGGAGACTTCAGCCTGTGGAGTTCGATAGGATTGATCCTGAACCTGATCTTCTGGGCAGGATTGATCGCCGGCCTGACCTTGTTGGTTGTCCTGGCTATCCGGCGAGCGCGAGCTGGTGGTGCGGGAGGGGCGTCTGCCAGCGCACAGCCAACCGCCAAGGAAATCCTGCAAGCTCGATACGCTCGGGGTGAGATCACCCGCGAGCAGTATCAGCTGGGAATAGAGACTATTGGGTAATACTAAAAACTGTAAAAATCTGAAAGGAGAATCAAAATGATGATGGGATTTGAGTTAATTCTGATTGTCGGCGTCCTTGCCTATGCACTCGGCTGGCGACCGCAGTTTAATCAATCGGGACCGGCTCAAAGCAGCCGAACTCCGGCAGAGATCTTGAAAGCACGCTACGCGCGTGGGGAAATCACCCGCGAAGAGTACGAGCAGACTCGCCGGGACCTGGAAGGTTGAGCCAGAAAATCCGCAATTGGTCCGAAATTTAGAAGCAGGTAGATGTCGCTTTCCGCATCTACCTGCTTGCGCATAGCAAGCATAGGCCAAAATGCCTATGGGTGAATAGGCCATCTGGCTGGTGCGTTGTGTCAAAAAATATGCTAGTCTAACATCCAAGAGGCGATTGAATTTCCGGTCATAGATGTCCAAAAAAGGAGGTCCTTCCATGAAAGCCGTTGCATCTTCAGGAGAGTTAGATTACCAGTGGGCGCCGGTCACCGCCATCAGCGGCATAGCTGGCGGCATCGCCTATGCTTTTATCGGCATTGCCAGCCATTCCACTTCCAATATCATTGTAGTTCCCCTATCCTTTGCATTCGCCTTCGGAATCACGGTTGGCAGTATCGGGCTCTACCATATTCTTGGGGGACCGAGGGGTTCCCGACTGGCGCTCATTGCGGCCGTGGCGAATGTCATCGCTGCGGCGCAGTTGCTCGCCATGATAATGGTCCAGCAGTCAGTCTGGGCAACGGTGGACCAGCCGGATGCTGCGCTCAGAGCGGTCTGGTGGGGTCTCGACGTTGCGTGGGATCTCTATCTCGGCACGGGCACGATACTATTCGCACTCAGCATGTTCCGGCGGCGCGGCCTGGGAGCCTGGTTGGCAGTGCCCGGGCTGTTAATCAGTGGCCCATTCCTGATCTTCAACATTGCTACATTTCCGCAACCACCGGATGTGGCTGGACTCGTGGATCTCGGCCCTGTGGTGGGCCTGTGGTACCTGGCGGTCTTCGTGCGCCTGGGCGCTTCTGCCGTCCTCCTGGGAAGGCGGAAGCGGAGATCGACCGCCGCGTTGGAGGGGGCTGCTGGGCCGGACTGGGCGGGTTGAGAAACCGGGAAGCGCAGCATAACACCGGCGAGATCGCCCTTCCAGCGTGAGAACCTGTTTAGGAAAACGGTCTAACGGTACAGGAGGTCGCCCATGCCCCCCAACAAACTGTCTGACCGGCTGCGGCTAATGCACTGGACGCTGCCGATCGCTACCGCCCTCTTGGCCGCCGCCTATCAAATCGGAGCCGCGCGTTATGTCCATGCGCGCTATGGGGATTGGGCCCACTATGGTATGGAGGTCCTCCTCTATGGCGCAATGGCTCCTGTCGTCATGTGGTTTGTCCTTGGAATTGTGCGTACTTGGGTCGAGCAGAAAGAGCGGGCCGAAGCCGAAGTCTATCGCCTTAATATCGAACTGCAAAAACGGGTCGAAGAGCGCACGCGTGAGCTGCGGGCAAAGGCCGACGAGCTTACTGCCGCTAATGAACGCCTGCAGGAGCTGGACCAGCTCAAGTCAGAGTTCGTCTCGCTCGTCTCGCACGAACTGCGGGCGCCTCTCACCAATGTGCGCAGTGCCATCGAACTGATGGAGTTCAGTTGCCCGGGCGCGAACGCGACCTGCACCCAGATGTTCGCCATCGTTGGCGACCAGATCGGACGCCTGGGACGCCTGGTGGATGATGTGCTGAACGTCTCTCGCATTGAATCCGGCGAGCTAAGCCTGACATACGGCGCCGTCGATTTCGCTCAAACCGCTGAGCGGGCTGTCAATGAAATCGCTGCCCGGCAGACCGGTCACGTCTTTCGTTGGCAGGGCGGCGCAGTTAAGCATCGGGTTTGGGCCGATGCCGACCGGATGCATCAGGTGGTAGCCAACCTGGTGGACAACGCCGCGAAGTACTCACCTCCGGGCAGCAGGGTGGTTCTGGAAGTGTATGTCGACGGTCAAGAAGCTGTTCTTTCGGTAAGCGACAGCGGATCAGGCATCCCACCTGAGGAGCACAATCGCATCTTCGAGAAGTTCCATCGTCTCGATTCGGACGATGCTAAGGAAACATACGGGTACGGGCTGGGCCTTTACCTGTGTCGCCTCCTTGTGGAGGCCATGAACGGGCGGATTTGGGTTGAGAGCGAGCCTGGCCAAGGCGCAACCTTCCGCTTCGCCCTGCCACTGGCTGCCTGACCCACATGAGCGATCTTGTCCTGGTGATCGACGATGATGCCACCCTGCTAGGGTTATTGGCTCAGCATCTCAGCCGAGCGGCATATCACGTCATCACGGCGATGAGCGGGACCACCGGGCTGCAGATGTTTCAAGAGCACCGTCCCGATCTCGTCATCCTGGACGTTATGATGCCAAAGATGAATGGCTGGGCGGTGTGCGAGCGTATTCGCGAGACCTCGGATGTTCCCATCATCATGCTCACCGCCAAAGGTGAGGAGCAAGACCGCCTGCGTGGCTTCCGCCTGGGCGTGGATGACTACGTAGTCAAGCCCTTCAGCTCTGCTGAACTGGTCGCCCGGGTCGGGGCGATCCTGGCCCGCTACCGGCGCGCCCCATCTGAGATTCGCTGCGATCCCATCGTGCGCGGCGACGTCATCATCGACCTGAATGCGCGGCGTGTGACGCGCGGCGGCCAGCCGGTCCACCTTTCACCCACTGAGTTTCGCCTGCTAGCCGCATTAGCCGAGCAGCCTGGCCACCCGCTCTCGCCCAGCGAACTCCTGGTTCAAGTCTGGGGGAGCCAGTATGCCGACGACGTGGAAAACGTCAAGCGCTATATCCACTATCTGCGGAAGAAACTTGAGGATGATGTCAAGCAACCTCGGCTGATCCTGACAGAGCGGGGCTTCGGCTACTACCTGGCTTAAGCCACCTCCCCCTTCGCCTACAGTCCCAACAGCCCTGATTGGCCCGTCCGCCGGGATACATGGCTCCCGGCCAATGTGGTCTTTTCACTCAGACCTTTTTCCCACCTATCTAGCACCGCATTCGAACCCGAAATTTGCTACACTGAAACTGGAGGTATTCGGTTTTTGAAGCGTTCGAACAGGAAACCTATGCTGACGTCCAGCCAGACGAATGACTAGCGTCTGTGCCGAAAGGGTAATAGAAAGAAAGGAGAGAAAAATCATGATGATGGGTTTTGAACTGATTCTTGTGCCCTTGTTATTGATCGGCGCCATTGCTTACGTCCTCGGTTGGCGTCCGCAGTCCAATCAAACCAGGCTGCCCCCAACCAGGCAAACTCCGTCCGAAATTCTGAAAGCACGCTACGCGGGCGGGGAAATTAGCCGCGAAGAGTACGAGCAGATGCGCCAGGATCTGGAAGGTTGAGCCAGGAAAACCGGTCTCTTGAGGAAGAAGTTTAGTTCAGCCGGTTGAGGAAAGATCCACCGTCAACATGAATGAGCCAATGGAGGTTATACATGGTTACACAATTAGCTGAAAAAGGAACCCGGAATCTCTTGCTGTTGGCCGTTGGGGGCACGGCTATTGTTTTCGGACTTTTATACCTGGCCGAGAACGCAACCCGGAGCGATTTCGATGAGCTGTGGGCCCTGGCTGCGCTACCATTGGTGCTGGCCTCTATCGCCCAGGCCCGCCGTGTCTATATACGGATGGGTAGGTTCTCGGGCAAAGTGGCAGGATGGGCCCTGATTGGTCTGAGTACGGCCGTTACCATACTGGCATTCATTTTGGGCCTGGATAGCGATGGACTCTGGGCTGGCTACTTCATAAGCATCGGCGCAGGAGCCATTCTTGCGGCTTGGCAATAGTTACTTATACGCCACTGGTTGGCCCCCGCAGTTCAACTAGACGAAGCCGACTCAAAGAGACCAGACACCTTTGGAAATCCTGCAAGCGCGCTACGCGCGCGGGGAAATCAGCCGCGATGAGTACGAGCGGATGCGCCCGGATCTCGGGGGTTGAGCCAGCACAGCTGTTGAGGGATGAATTATATGAACAAATGGTTGCGGCGCATTCTCAAAGTACTTGGCATTCTTGTTGGCGTCCTGGTGTTGTTGGTCATCATTCTGGTAGTTTTTGTGCAGCTTACCTGGGATCGCCCGGTGAGCCGCGCAATCCCTCAGATGACCGCGCCAACCGACGCGCAGACGGTGGCGCGAGGGGAATACCTGTTTAAATATAGTCTGAACTGCTGGGACTGTCACGGCTCCCAAGGCAGCAATAGCCCCGGCGAGCCGCAGGCTGGCGGTTTCGAGTTCGACCTGACGAACGTTGGCCTACCGGGGGGCTTCGGTTATGTATACGCCTCGAACATAACGTCTGACCTCGAGACGGGCATTGGGACCTGGTCTGACGGCGAACTGGTGCGCGCGCTCCGCGAGGGACTGGACCCCGAGGGGTATTTGGTTTTCCCCATTATGGAAGCCGAATGGTGGAGTGGCTTGAGCGACGAGGACGCCCTTGCCCTGGTAGCCTACATGCGAACTTTGCCGCCCGTGCGCAACGAAGTTCCAGACAACCGGTTGACATTTGCTGTGAAGGCGCTGTTTGCGTTGGGGGTTCTGAAAGCCCAACCGGCCATTTCAGAACCTGTCACAGCGCCGCCTAGAGGTGCGACCGTTGAGTATGGGGAGTACTTGGTCTATCACGCCTCCACATGTGTCGGATGTCATATGCCGCGCGATCCCAACACCGGACAATTCGACTCGACCCGACCTTTCGCCGGGGGTCTCTTTCCTGTACCCGACGAAGGCTTCAGTGCAACTGGCTCCAACCTCACGCCTGATCCAGCTACGGGCATCGGCAATTGGACCGAGGAGCAATTCCTGACTGCCATGCGCACAGGCCTCCGGCCGGATGGAACGGTGATGCTGCCTTATATGCCCTGGCCTTCATATTCCCGCTGGAATGAGGGTGACTTGCGCGCGGTCTGGTTGTATCTGAGCGCTCTGGAGCCCATCGCCCATGAGGTCCCTGCTCCCACACTGGCTGGAGCAGCGGCCATCGGAACAGGCGCCGAGCGGGGCGAAGGTCTTTTCGACGTGTACTGTGTCGTCTGCCACGGCGAGGAGGGTAGCGGAGGCACATTCACCACGTTCGCCCTCAAGGAGGTGGCAAGTGGTATGGACGACGCGAGGTTATCGGGTTTCATCTCCGAGGGCTTGTCGAGCACCTTGATGCCCGGCTTCGGCGAAACCCTGTCAGACGAGCAAATTGCAGACCTGGTGGCCTTCATCCGCGCCTGGAAATAAGTCTCGCCTTCAGGATAACCGACTTTTTACTGC
>DASQQR010000172.1:0-7497 GCA_035643335.1 Anaerolineales bacterium | reverse complement strand
AAAGACGGCCATATTGTCTAAAACGGACCAGGAGTCCAGAAATGTCTGCAATGAATATGTCTGAGTTCCCCCTGAGTAAGCATCAACCACGGTCACTGTGGATGAGTCGTAGCCAATTAGAATCATGGTATGCTCAAAAGGGGCCACTCGGATCGCGTTCCCATCAGCGGCGGTATACGAGCGGGAATTGCCCGTCCACATTTGGCCAATCACCCAGACGATGACCGGACGGCCGGCGGCAACCTCTTTGCGCAGGTTTTTCCACCTTAATCCGTGCTGCGCTTCTGCCTGTAACCCATAAGAGCGGAGCAGCGCGGCGACCGGGCCGGCATGGACTCCATAGGAATAAGGGGGCGTATATCCCCAAGCGTCATTGGGATCGCCGACAAAACCCATATCCGGGTTGTCCGAAGGGGGCAAGTTTGAGAGGAATTCGCTTTCACTGATCTCCACCCCCCAGAAAGCGGCCCAATCCGCGGCGGAGCGAGATTCACAGGAAAGATTATAACCTTGTGTATGGCCCTGCACACCAGAGATCAAAGCCGACTCAGGTAGCGAACCGGCGCGCACCGCGGCAGCTGGGGAGGCAAGGATAATAAGCGTTAAAACTGAAAGATGGACAGCATATCGATGGAACAGCATTCGTCTCCTCACCATTTTGATTGTAGCCGAAAGTCTTTCCCAGTGCAAGCGTTCGAGTGCTTCTTGGGATTTGCCGGCTGACTCCAGCGTTCCACGACGATCCAGCGATTATAATTTCAGCTATGGAGGAGCTGGCGAAACACGCAAGGGATATGTTGGGCCTGCAGCTAACTAACTCTCAACTTCAGAATTTTAAGCGGTATGAACAGGAACTCATTTCATGGAATAAGCAGATCAATCTGACGGCAATAGATCATCCCAGTAAGATTCGTATCAAGCATTTCCTGGATTCCTTGACTTGCCTTTTGCTGATGCGAGATACTTCCATGGAGCGAGTCGTCGATGTGGGCACCGGAGCTGGTTTTCCGGGCTTGCCCCTTAAGATTGTCTACCCACCCATGCGGTTGACCCTGGTGGAGTCAGTTGGCAAGAAAGCGAGCTTTTGCCAGCATATTGTGGAGGTTTTGGGATTGGAGGGAGTGGAAATTTTGCAGGAGCGCGCCGAAGCCGTGGGGGTGATGGCCGGCCATCGCCAGCAATATGATTGGGCCCTAGCCCGCGCAGTGGCGGTGATGCCGATTCTGGCGGAATATTTGCTACCGCTGGTCCACATCGGCGGTCACGCGCTAGCGATGAAAGGAGAGAGCGCACCGGCTGAAGCGCACGCCGCCGAACACGCCATCCGGCTTCTTGGTGGGCATTTCAGCCAGTTGGTGCGAGTCACTCTTCCAGGGGTAGAAGACGAACGTTACCTGGTTACGGTAGACAAAATAGCTGCCACTCCCGATAGGTACCCTCGCCGCGTGGGAATCCCTTCGAAAAGACCGCTATAAAGATCATTGGATCTTCGCCTTAGACGAATGCGAGCCAAGTTGGGGGAACTTTTGACATGGCAACAGCGTCCAGTTATCAGGACAACTCGTCTCAAGAATATCTGATGCCTGGCCCACTGGGCGAGTTGATCGTTAGAAAGCGAGGTCTGGAGATGATTTCTGCAATCGCCTTTTCCCTGTTTATTTTTCTGACCATTTTGATCTATTGGGTGTTTACCAATACGCTATGGGACAATGGGCAGTCCCGGTAGCGCGCCGGCGTCCAAGGAGTCACGCGCTCATTCCTGGGATGATGACGGCCACTCCAGGACAAACTTTGAGCCCTGCCCGAGGCTGCTCCGCGCGTACGCCTTGCCTCCTTGTGCCTCAACCACGCTCTTTACGATTGACAGGCCTAATCCGCTGCCTGAGGCGGTTTTGTTCTTCCCCCGGTAGAAGCGATCGAAGATGTGCGGCATGTCGTCTGCGTGTATGCCAACGCCGTCGTCATGCACCCAGATCTGTACAGACTCACTTGTCTGGGCGGCGCCAATTTCAACCGCTCCGCCTGGGCGAGTGAACTTGATGGCGTTATCCAGTAAATTGCTGAGCGCCATTTCGGTTCGGGCGGGATCACAAACGAGTTGAATGGGTGCCGGTGGAAGCGAGGTCGTCAGGGTGATTCTTTTCTCCGCTGCCGCGGCCTCAAAGGCCCGAAGCACCGCCTAGATGATCTCTTCAACCGTGTGATGACCGTAGTCCAACTCGATCAAGCCGGCCTGCATGCGTGATAGATCCAGGAGATTGTTTGTGATCCATTCCAGGCGATTAATCTGCACCTGGCTTTCGGTAAGGGGAACTCGCTTTGCACCTCGGGATCGTTGGCCGCGGGTCCTAAGAGCAGTGCGTTGAAATTCTTCAGCGCGGCGACAGGCGTACGCAGCTCGTGAGAGGCGTCTGCAATGAAGCGCCGCAGGGCGTCCCGTTCCGAAGCCACTTCTCGGAAGCTGGCTTCCAGGCGTTCTGCCATCTGATTGAAGGTGTCTGCCAGCTCACCGATCTCATCTCTAGATTTAGCAGCTACTCGTCCAGAGAGATCACCGGCCGACATTTTCCCGGCGGCCTCTGTCAGCCTGCGCAGTGGGGAGGTCAGCCGCTGGCTGATCAGCAAACCCATGATGGCTGCCAGGAATACAGCGCCAACCCCCGCAAAGATTAGAGCACGGCGCGTGTGGCGAGCGCCTCCGCGCCGAGGTCGGGCGCAAGGAGATCATTGGATTCACTGGGTAATCCCGAATCCACCATCACCTCTCCATGAACGTTCAGAATGCGCACGCGTACATTGGCTAAGAACGAGGCGGTTTGAGCCAGCTGCTGAAGCTGGTAGTCGCGGGCAGCGGACAGCAGCAGAGGAAAGGCCTGCTGGGCCACCGTTTGGGCGTTGGCATGCAGGTCGTTGATCTCTTGCCGTTGTACATAGCGGCGCACAATTTCAAGAGAAATAATCCCGACAACGCCCGCAGTGAGCACCGTTAAGAGCACATAGCTGGCTACCAGCCGCTATATCCCCAGACTGCTTCAATGAGCATATCGCGGCTCAATGGCCGGTTCGGGTGGTTCACAAGGTAGCGGAGTAAGCGAAATTCGGTCGGTGTGAGGAAAACCGGCTTGCCGCGACGAGTGACACGCAGCTGTTCGAGATCAATCTCCACTTCTCCGAAAGTTATTTTTTCCCCTTGCAGCCTCAGACAATTCGCCATAAGCGCGGCGCAGCAGAGCTCGGATGCGGGCGATTAACTCCCGTAGATCGAAGGGCTTGACGACATAATCGTCCGCACCCAGCTCAAGCCCCAGAACCTTGTCCACTTGTTCGTCCAGCGCAGTGAGGACCAGGATCGGCTGGCGCTTTCCTTCCGCCCGAAGTTGGCGCAACACGTCGAAGCCGCTGATGTCTGGCAGACGCAAGTCGAGCAGAATGAGTTTGGGGTCTTGAGCGCGGGCGAGATCCAGGACGCTCTGCCCATTCTCTGCCGAAAGCACAGTGAAACCTTCTTGTGTTAGACTATATTCCAGGCCGCGGGCGATGGCGCGCTCATCTTCTACAATCAGAATGCGTTCAGCTGACATAAGCCCCAAGATCGTCTCTCCATCCGGGTCCTTCCGGTTGGGAGGCGCAATTTGTAACGGATTGATCACCTCATATCGATTGTACTTGATTAAATGGAACGCCGGACGTGGGGGGGACACGTCCGGCTATCTAAGGAGGGCCACCAACAAGTCGTCAACACGGGGGGACGTGCTGCTCGGACTAAGTCCGGTGGCAAGACACCTGTAAATACCAATAAAGAGGGAGGGCAGGTGTCACATCCCTAATATACCCCAAATAACGGCCAAATTCATTAAAATAAGATTAGAATTGTCCAAATTCTTCGTTCCGGTCCTCGACCGATGGGCAATGATTCAACTGTTGCTGCTTTGTTATGGAAAGCGAACGTTATTCCTTCGGACCTTCGTCCACACCAAATAATTTCAGCCAGTCATCTAACTCGTCTGGGTTGATGGACCTTTCGTCCTGCATTTCCCCCGGCGTCTGTTCTCGCTTTAGAAACTGCATGATCCGCTTGGCAAATACCTGCGCCGGTGTTACGCGGGCCCGCGCGGCTCGAGCGGCGCTCTGAACCTCCCGGTCGGAACTCACTACGGTCCAGTTCCGGGCCCTGCCTCCCAGGCGGGAAAGTTTATCCCGGATCGCCTGGTCAGCGGTCCGGCCCTGCCGGACAAAGTGAACGGTGACATTCCCGTAGGTTTTCGCCCGCGACTGGCCAGGTGGGGCGTTATCGAAATACACTTCTACTCGTTTGCGAGACAGGCGGCAATATTCTTGCAACAATTCAACCAATTGGATTTCGTCGTCTATTGCTCCCAGGTTGAAGCCGGGAATCTTCGGGATGAGATTGTGACCATCAATGATCGTCGGCATGTTTCTTCCTTCTTAAAGGATTTTAGTTTCAAAAACTGCCTTCGTCAATGAATGAGATTGTGCTATGATTTGCAATGATGATTCGTGACACGAGAAACTGGAAAAGACTCTTCTACTACTTGTCGATAAACGTTCTGGTTTCAGCATGCACTGTGCTGGCGGTGCTTACGATTTGGGATCGGGCCCGCCCGCCTGAGACCAGCAACCCGGAAACCGTAGCGCAATCTTCGGAGAGTTCGACGCCAGGTGTTGAAGCACTGGCCTCAAGCGATAACTCGGGAAATGCCGAAAATCCTGCATCTGCTCCAACGGCGCTAGCGGAAGAGCCTACCAACCCGCCGCCCGCCGTGCCGCCTCGCACAGGGACCAAATATACAGTCCAGGCAGGCGACACTCTGGGCAAAATTGCCACCCGATTTGATCTCAGCGTAGAAGAGTTGATTCAGGCCAACGAATTGGACGATCCGAATCGTTTGGATGTCGGGCAGGTGTTGATCATCCCAGGGGTCCCAGAGGAAGCCCCTACCCAGCCTGCCGCCCCGGCGGAGGCTACCGAGGCCCCACCTTCTTCCACCGGCAATCCACCAGAGGCAGCTGGTAATCCCGAGGTAACGATTGACAGTGTAATCGGCGCGGGGGACTTGAACTCGGAGCGCGTTCTGCTTAAACGCACCGGTTCGGGAGAGCTCTCGCTGGCAGGCTGGCAGCTGCTGGAGGAGGATGGTGAAGTCTTTACGTTCCCGGAGCTGACCTTGTACGAAGATGGAGCAGTGAACTTATACACCCGGTCAGGCCAGCCGACTGTAGTAGATTTGTATTGGGGGCTGGATACCCCGGTGTGGAGACCGGGTGAGACAGTGGTCTTGCTGGATGGTAACGGCGACGTGCGCGCGACCTACCGGGTTCCCTGATGCTTGCGCTGCGCGACTATGATGATGGGAGAGTAAAGGTGAGCAATATTGAGGAACATATTCGCAAAGCCATTGAGGAAGGCAAATTCGATAATTTACCGGGTAAAGGCAAGCCTCTGCGGCTGGATAATAATCCTCACGAAGATCCCGATTGGCGTCTGGCCCACCACATCCTGCGAGAAGGTGGCTTTAGCTTGCCCTGGATAGAGACTCTCCGCGAAATCGAGGCCGATTTTGAGGACGCCTGTGCTGTTCTGGTGAGGACCTGGGCCTGGCGCCAGGATGCCGTTGCCGGGCTGCACCAGCCGCCCGCCCAAGTCGAGTGGGAATGGCGCCGGGCTAAGGAAGCCTTCTACGAGCGAATCGCGGCGATCAACAAACGTATTTCTTCCTATAACCTGGAAGTGCCCATCACACGCTTTCAAAAACTGCCCTTAAGCGCTGACCGTGAGATCGCCCGGTTGACCGCATCTGATCTCTCTGATAGACTTTAAGCATGTCCCAGGCATTGTATCGAAAATGGCGGCCTCATCGCTGGGATCAGGTCGTTGGACAGGAACATGTCATCCGCACATTGCAGAATGCGGTAGCGGCCGATCGCGTGGCCCACGCCTATCTTTTCTCCGGACCACGCGGCACCGGCAAGACCACCACGGCCCGGTTGCTGGCTAAAGCGGCCAACTGCCTGGATGAGGATCTGTCGAGGCGGCCCTGCGATCAATGTGAGCATTGTCTTGCCCTGAATGCGGGCCGCTTCCTTGACCTCATCGAGATCGACGCGGCCTCCAACACCAGCGTGGATGACGTACGCGATCTGCGCGATAAGATCAATTTTTCCCCCAATCAGGGTCGTTATAAAATCTATATTATCGATGAGGTTCACATGCTCTCCACGGCTGCCTTCAACGCTTTGTTGAAAACCCTGGAGGAGCCCCCGCCGCATGCAATTTTTATCCTGGCGACCACAGAAGTGCACAAGATCCCGGCGACGGTACTCTCTCGCTGCCAGCGGCACGAATTTCGGCGTATTCCTGTGGTGGACATCCTGGCATATTTGCGGGAGGTGGCCGCGGGTGAAAACTTGCAGGTCGAACCAGAGGCGATGGCGATCATTGCTCGACAGGCGACGGGCAGCTTGCGGGATGCGGTTTCACTGCTCGACCAGCTGGCTTCCAGCGGTGATGATGTCACCCTCGAATTGGCCCAATCGGTGCTGGGTACAGCTGCGAGCCAGGCGGTGCTGGACCTGGTGGAAGCTATCATTGCTCGGGATCCGGCTGCTGGGCTCGACCACCTGCACCACACCCTGGACGCGGGCAGCGACCCCCGCCAGTTCGCCCGCCAAATTGTGGAGTACCTGCGAAATCTGCTCCTCATTCGGATGGGCAGCGCCGACCAAGTAGACGCAACCACTGAGATGCGCGCTCAAATGGCTCGGCAGGCACAGGAATTCTCGGCTCCCCAATTGCTGGACGTGATTCGTGCCTTCAACTACGCTGCCAATGATGCCCGCGGGGCCTGGCAGCCGGCGCTCCCGCTCGAGATGGCCTTTGTCGAGTCCCTGGACCTCAGCGATGAAGACCAAAAGCCTGAGGATCCGGCCGGCACACCGGCCAAAACACCACCCCGGGACTCCTCGTCTGCGACTGAGAAGGTATCTTCTCGTGCGCCGGACTCACCCCCGGCGCTGGCGCAATCACCTGCCGAGGAATATGCAGACCTCTCTCCAGAGGACCAGCAGGCCAGACAGGTATTGGGCCAAAATTGGAACGAGATCCTCAATCTTGTTCGTTTAGAGAATCCCAACACTTACGGTTTGCTCAATTCGTGCCGGTTGCGTCATCTTAAAGGCAATCTGTTTACTCTGGGCTTTGCCAGCGACGTGTTGAAGAACCAGATGACCAAGCGGGAGAATCTGGAGATCGTCCAGCGAGTTTTGTCACGAGTGCTCGACAAGGAAATCAGCGTGCGCTGTGTGATCACAACTGGCCGGCGGAATCCGGTTCCGCCGGAGGTGGACAACGATGGTATGGTCGCCGCAGCGCTCCGCGATCTGGGTGGCGAGATTGTTGATATTCAATAGACGAAGGAAGGAAGTTATTTATGGCAAAAGGATTTAAAGGACCGAAGAGAAAGAACCCTATGGACATGA
>DASQQR010000171.1:0-3574 GCA_035643335.1 Anaerolineales bacterium | reverse complement strand
TTTGCAGTGATCATCATCCTGGTTCTATCCAGCCTGGCTGCGGTCATCTCCCTCCTCGTGCGGCTGCGTCGTGCGCAGGGAGACGAGCGCCAGCAACTCAAATGGCTGGTTATTCCAGCAATCATTTATTGGATCGGCATCCCTTTTGGCCTGGTGGACGAATATGACCCCAGCGGGGTTGCCTTGGGGATAGGAGTGGGCCTGCACCTGCTCAGCGTCCCTGCCATCGTCATCGCCGTCGCCCTCGCCATCTTCAAATACCGCCTGTACGACATCAAAATCATCATCAACCGTGCTCTGGTCTACGGCGCCCTCACCGCCAGTGTGGTCGCCATCTACATCTTGATGGTCGGCGCTTTTGGAGTGCTGTTCCAGTTCGGCGGCAACTTGATCATTTCTTTGCTGGCAACGGGGTTGGTAGCGGTCCTGTTCCAACCACTGCGGGCGCGGATCCAGGGCGGTGTCAACCGCCTGGTCTTCGGGGAGCGCGACGATCCGATGACGGCGCTATCCAACCTCGGCAAAATGCTGGAGACCGCGCTGGCTCCGGATGAGGTCCTGCCGAAACTCGCGCAAACGGTTGCCGGCACACTTAAGCTGCCCTATGTGGCTATAAGCCTGCGTGAGAACGATGGCATGAAAATTGTTGCCGAGTATGGAAAAGCGGTAGTGGAGGTGATCAGCCTGCCATTGGTGTATCAAGGTGAGCGGGTCGGCCAGATGCTGGTGGCCCTCCGAACCCCTCGCGAACCATTTTCACCGGATGAGATGAAACTGCTGAGTAATGTGGCCCGGCAGGCGGGCGCCGCCGTTCATGCCGTGCGGCTGACGGCCGATCTTCAACGATCACGAGAGCGTCTGGTGACGGCTCGTGAAGAAGAACGTCGTCGCCTGCGGCGCGATCTGCACGATGGCCTCGGTCCAGCAATGGCCAGCCAGACCTTAAAGTTGGACGCCGCTCTGGACTTGATCACTGGAGATCCCACGACTGGTCAGGAACAAGATCTGGAAGAGGCCACAAAGATCCTAAGAGAACTGCAAGCACAAACGCAGGAAAATGTGAAGAATATTCGACAGATCGTCTATGCCTTAAGACCACCAGCCCTGGACGATCTTGGATTGATACCCGCCATTCAGGCCCATATCGAACAGCACACCCGATCTCTGAATCATTTGCATATTTCGATTGAAACCCCTGAAGAGGGTCTTCCTCCATTATCCGCGGCAGTTGAGCTCGCCATCTATCGCATTGCCATCGAAGCACTGTCAAACGTGATCAAACATGCTGAGGCCCAGAACTGCTCCCTCCAGCTGTCGGTATCCGAAGGCTCCCAAAGGATGCTCGACCTGGAGGTCATCGATGATGGCGTGGGGCTCCCTGAGGGAGTAGAGCCAGACGTTGGCTTAGCCTCCATGCGCGAGCGAGCGGAAGAACTTGGGGGCGTTTTCAGAATAGAATCAAGCCCCTCAATAGGCACACGGGTTACGATTCAAATCCCGTGTTCACCTGTGGAGTGACCATCATGGATCCCATTCGCGTGTTGATTGCCGACGACCATGCGCTCTTTCGAGATGGGGTGTGCGCGATCCTCAAGGGTGCCCCGGATATTGCTGCCGTTGGCGAAGCTGCGACAGGCAAGGAAGCGATCTTATATGCCAACAGGTTGAACCCCGACGTCATCCTGATGGACATCCAGATGCCGGACATGAACGGCATTGAAGCTACTCAACGCATCCTCGAATTGAAGCCAGAAATCGGCATCATCATGATCACAATGCTTGAAGATGATGATTTTCTTTTTGCCGCCATGCGCGCCGGAGCAAGAGGCTACGTGCTCAAGGGAGCAAACAAGGCGGAGATGCTCAAAAGTATTCGGGCTGTGGCGGATGGCGAAGCGCTCTTTGGCCCAGCGATTGCAAACAGATTGTCAAAATTCTTCCGCGATCTTAAGGCGCTTTCGAGCGAAAAAGGGGAATCCCCTGTATTTCCTAACCTGACGGATCGCGAGCGCGAAGTCCTTGATCTTATCGCGCAGGGCGGCAATAATCAGGAAATCGCCGACCGCCTTCACATCACAATGAAGACTGTCAGCAATCACATCTCAAATATATTCAACAAGCTCCAAGTCGCCGACCGCTCCCAGGCTATCGTTCTGGCAAGGGATGCGGGTTTGGGAAAGACCAAGAATCAATAAAGGGATTTTATCTTTCCAGAGTCTCTGATAGTAAGAAGGTCAATAATATATTGCCCCCTAATTGCCTTGAAATTAATAGGTCGCTTCAATAAAGAATCCGCCTCTCAACTTGAATGGAGAGGCGGAAATAAAGGCTTTGCTAGCATCGAATATTTGTGCTAAAATCGGGTCCAGCAGTTAAGAATCCAACATCGCCTGGCTTGTTTGGACCGTCCATCGCCGGGCCAGGCTAAAATGAATAGCCTGAAGGTAAAAAGTGTGCGAAATAGGGGCTGGGCTCATAACCCGAAGGTCCCAGGTTCGAATCCTGGCCCCGCTACTGGAAAAGGCACCGAAAGGTGCCTTTTATCGTTAAAGATGAGGCGAATTCAGGAGTCGGACCTGAGATCCAAAGGTCCCAGGTTCGAATCCTAGTCCCGCTACTAAAAGCTCTTTTCTGAGGTGCTTTTCTCGTTTTAGGCTCATGTTTTAGGATGAGGGCATAAGCCCTCTGGCAACAGGTTAATGCCCTGATCCTCTATCACACCGATAAATCTCAATAGGAGGTAGTGACCATTCATATCCATTGATTGCAGGTTCAAGTCCTGCCGCGCTCACTCATCCACCTATCAAGGGCAGGTGGCTTTACCAAGATATAAGAGCGAGCCGTCCTCCACATCCCATACGCGAATATCCAGTCCATCTGTCGAGACTAATAGCTGGCTGTCCGGCGAGAACAACAACTCCCAAACGGGACCCTGGTGTCCTTCCATGGAACGCACGATTTCCGACCCATCCGGGAGGCTCAGGAAGACCTTGTTGTTATCGTTGATATCTGAGTAAGCCCAATAGCGATCGTCTGGCGAGAAGGCTATCGCCATACTGTTATTAATCTCGTTCCAGATTAGCTTGCCGTCGGAGATCCTCCATAGGTAAAGGCCGCTGGCCAAATCTGCGGCCAGCAACTGCCCATCGGGTGAAAAATAGGGGTCGGAGGTATCGTAGCCTCCAGTTCCACTCAAATCTTTGATTTTCTCGAGCGTTTCCAGGTCCCACAGGGCTACCGGACCATCGAAAGGAATGGTCGCCAGGGCGCGCCCATCCGGCGAGATGCCGATACCCAGCACCTCCCCCGGCGGCTGAAAGGAGCCCAGCTCTTCACCCTGCAAATTCCAAACTCTGACCCAATAGTCGTGTGAGGCTGATACCAGGTGGTTCCCATCTGGCGTGAATCTCAGTTTGGTCACCATGTCGGTGTGTCCTGACAGGGTATGCAAGACCTTTTGGTCAGAAATCTGCAGCAACTGGATGGTATTATCGTCGAGCGACCAGGCCAGGGTTTCTCCATCCGGCGATAACGCGGCGGTCACGATATTCCCAGGAGCCTGAAGAAAATTTGT
>DASQQR010000170.1:0-4908 GCA_035643335.1 Anaerolineales bacterium | reverse complement strand
AAAGACAGGCAAATTGTAGAACATGTGTTCCTACTTGTCAAGCTGTTTTTTTATTAATTTAGCTATTCGTTTCAATTCGAATATTATTAAGCAAAGCTTAATTGTCTTGCTTCCGGCGCTTCTCTTTGATTTGTTTGGAATGTGAAAGTTGTCCTGAATTCACGGTTTGTGCCTCCGTTATTGACCCTATTTACCCTTAGATAGGGGCACCTTGGCTGGATCTCGGTCTATCTGGCTACATCTTCATTGGCGAGACCAGTTAACCGGTACTTAATCTTGTGAATCCGGCCATTCGTTTCCCTTCGTTTTTACAAAAAAAGCCAAAAATAATGGCTTCAACCTACAGCGTTCGTTTCTAACTGCCTCCAACCTCGCAGCAGTGGAGCGACTAATCTTCGCCTACCAAGAGCATCTTGCTAAAACGACAATAACTCGTCCACTTTAGTTTTGATTCGTTCGAGGCTTGGGATTACAGCTTCCATCATGGGTATGTTATAGGGAATCAGAACATCCGGTGTGGTCAGGCGTTCTACCGGTGCATCCAAATAAACAAATGCTTGCGCCGCAATCGTTGCGATGATCTCCCCGGCAAATCCCCCCGTGCGAGTGTCCTCATGCACAACCAGCGCTCTGCCAGATTTCCTCACGCTTTCGAGGACCGTGTCCTGATCCCAAGGGCACAAAGTTCGCAGGTCGATCACATTGACCCGCCCTGGGAATTCCTTGGCTGCTTCGACACAGCGGTGAACCATCGCCCCCCAGGTGATCACAGTAAGCTCGTCGCCGTCGGTTAAAATCGCTGCCCTGCCAAACGGCAAACAATATTCGTCGCCTGGATAGCGCTGCCGGCTCTCCGAGCTGTCCAGCAGGGCCCGGTGTTCGAAAAAGATCGTCGGATCGTCGCCGCGCAGCGCGCTGCGCAGTAACCCAACCGCGTCCCCGGCATGGCTTGGGTAAGCGATCCGCCACCCCAGCAGGTGGGTGTAAATCGATTCAGCGGAGAAGCTGTGCCAGGGGTCGCCGGTTTTTTTGCCGAAGCCGATCGGCATTCGCACCACGACCGGTACGGCAAATTTGCCTGCTGTGCTCCATCGTATGATCCCGATATTGGAAAGCTGTTCGTGTGCCGGGTCAGCATATTTGCGAAATTGGATTTCTGGAACCGGCAGCAAGCCTGCATACGCCAGCCCGATCGACCGGCCTATGATTCCTTCCTCCGAAAGTGACGTGTCAAATACCCGCTCACTTCCAAAATGGAGTTGCATATCCATAGTCGCCCCATGCACGCCACCTTTTGCCCCTACGTCCTCTCCGAATACGAGCAAGCGTGGGTTCTGTTTCATCTCAACCTCTAATGTCCGGCGGACTGCATCGATCAGGTTGATGCGTGCGCCGGCGGGGTTAGGTGTATCAGATCCGGGCGGAATGCTCGCATTTTCTGGTCGTAGCCCCCCTTGGAGCGGCGGTTTCCCGTCGTACAACAGGTGTTTCCTCACCTGAGAGGAGTCGGGTTCAGGTCTCATTTCCGCCTCGTTAAGAGCAGCGGCCAATTCTGCCCTTACCTCCTTAACCAATTTATTCCAGGTTCTCTGCGTGACTTTTTGTGAAGACAGAAACTTCTTCAGGCGATCCACTGGATCTCGTTCTTCCTCATTTGCCCGTTCTTCCGGTGTCTTGTAGGCCTGGTCATCGATAAAGGTGTGTCCATGCAGTCGTGGCACGCGCAACCGCAATAGACATGGGCCCGCACCTGATCGTACATAATCTACTGCCGCGTTGATCTGCTCCCAGGCCTCAGGCGGATTGGTGCCATCCCCGTCCAGGACGTGCAGATTTCCATAACATTCTAGATTGGCAGCGATATTTCCTCCCGGCGTCTGGAGGATTGAAGGCACCGAAATCCCATAGCAATTGTCTTCGATGAAAAACAGCAATGGCAATTTCTGCGTGGTAACGATGTTGAGGGCAGCCCAAAAACCGTTGGCCGCAACACTGCCGTCCCCACCCATGGCAACCGCAATGGCTCCCTTCCAATCCGTCTCACCCAAGATTTGTTGCCGGTACAGAATGCCCTGCGCCCAACCAGCCGCCGGAGAGTAGTGCGACCCTACCGCGCCGGGGGCAGGGAATATGGTTAATCCTGGATGGCTGCATGGTTTATCTTCGCTGCCAATGCAGTTTCCGCGCGCTTTATTGAAGATCACGCCCACATCGCGCCCTTCGCTGGGTGTGCCGGTGCGTGCCATTCCAGCTGCCAACGCATCGGCTGGGGTCAGTCCGCAGGCGAACATAAAGGGCCGCGAGCGGTAATATACCGCCGCGGCATCGTGAGAGTGAACCAGTGTTTCGGCCAGTAGCACCTGTGCCAATTCATGGCCCATGGCTGAAAATTGATACTTGACTTTGCCCTGTGGGGTGAGTTGCTCCTCCTCTAATTGGTCTAACTCCCTGGAGAGCAGCACAGTCCGGGCTATCCTAAGCCAGTCAATTTCTTGGTTTGCCATGCACCACTTTTCTCCCTTCAATTTTCATCTATTATAGACGAAAATTATCTACTTAATTCCGGCGCACCTCCCCGGTCCTTCGTGGGGAGCCTAAGGTCACCTAAAATCCCAAATTTCCTGTCTCTAGTCCATGGATGCGTTTGCCGTCTGCAGTGCCGACAATTTCTCATCCCGTTCGGCAGCAGCCCTTAAGGCCGGCCGGCTGCGACGTCGCAGCCAGATAGCCTGGGTGATCATGGCTACATCGAAAGCTGCCAGTCCGATATACAGGCCGCTGGTCTTTCCCCAGATGACTCCGCCCCACAAAATCAGGCTTGCAGTAATCAAGAAAACCCCCACCGCTTCGCTGATGCCCCGCGTTCGCCGTCCGTGGAGAATCGCCCCCTGAAACCAGCTGAGCAGCACGTTGAGCCCAGGCATGGGTAAGGCGATCCACAGGCCCAAAACGGCCAAACTCGTCAACGCTGGGCTGATGCCCTGCACCTCTCGGAACCACAATTCAGAGAGAGGTGTTGCTGTAATCATGAGCAGCGATATCGTTGATAGCCCAAAAAGCAAGCCGGTAAAGCGGCGCAGGCTTTTGGTAGAACGCGGTTCATCCAGCAATGCCACCACCACCTCGTTGTAGGCCATGCCCATGCTACGAAACATGAATACCAGCCCCGTAACCACCGGCCAGACTGCCAGAGAGGCCAGCGGGGCCGGCATCCGGCTTAATGCCGCGCTCCCGATTGGATTGACCAACAAAGTCATGAGGGAGGTCATTGCTAATGGGATGTAGAAATCCAGGAAGGAACGCAGGTTCAAGGGTTCTCCCACTTGGGGCGCAGGTTTAAGTTCCCCTCGAATCACCGGACGCACTACTACCCCCGCGTAGATTGCCTCGCTGATTACGCCCGAAGCCACTGCACAGGTTGCCACAACAATACCTGGTATTGTTCCAGATAGATAACCGATCATCAACACGATTATGTCAGCGCTCAAACGCACTATCGTGCCGATACCAACTGCTTTCGTATGGTCGAAGCGAATCAAGACACCTTGATTAAATCGTCGATAGGCTATCGACCAGGTCCACGGCGTCATGATCATGAGTCCAACCCGGGCGGGTTCTACGATCTCGGGAGGTGAGCCCAGAATGTGCTCTGTTACCACATAGTAGAGTGGAGTAAAAGCGACCAATATGTGCAGGCCGGTCAGAAAGCCGCCAGCCAACATCATGTATCCCTTTATCTTACGGTAGGATTCCCAATCTTTGCTCAACGCAGTAGATGCAGCCAGCAGCATAATGATCGGCGATTCGACGATTAGGGCCAATGGAAATACGATTCCACCGTAGGCCGCCAGATTGATTTCAGGGTTGGGCAGCCGCGCCGCGACCGCGCTCAGGGCGGGTAGTTCTGCTCCCATGAGCATCCAGCTGGCCGCAAGCGGCCACCAGGTGCGCAAAATGCGCCCAAATGAGAGTGCTGAGGGGGGGTATTTGATATTCATCTAATGGGCCAATTATAAAACCATATTCCTGTCGGCATCTGCAATTTTCAAAGTGACTCCCGAAGAGTCGACTGACCAGCTCCCACACTTTTTGTGAATTGCGTAAGTTCTACGGAAGTAAACTATAATCCTGTACATGGAAAAACAACCTTTCAACATCTTCGCCGTATCTGATGCAACCGGCACCACTGCCGAGCGCGTCGTTCAGGCTGCCCTCACCCAATTCCATGGATCCAACGTATCGATCAAACGTTATGGGGGCATCCGCCGCGCCGCTCAAATTCATACCATTGTTGAAGAAGCGGCCAGGGCAGGGGGGTTTGTTGTGCACACTTTTGTTACCGAGGATCTGCGTCGCGTGATGCTAAACGAAGGTCGAGCCCGTAATGTTACCACTTTTGATCTGATGGGTCCCCTTCTGGCCCGTCTCTCTGAAATGCTCGCGGTCCCGCCCCGGTCGGAACCGGGCATGTCCCTGCTCGATTCCAGTTATATGCAGCGCATTGAGGCCATCGATTTCACCGTCCGGCATGACGATGGTCGTAATATCTCAGATTTACATCAGGCTGAGATCGTTTTAGTGGGTGTCTCGCGAACGTCGAAGACCCCCTTGAGCATATTCCTGGCTTATCGCGGCTGGAGAGTGGCAAATGTGCCCTTGGTTCTTGGATTAGATCCGCCAGCCCAGCTCTTTCAGCTTCCCCGCAAACGCGCCGTTGGGCTGGTCGTCAAACCGGAAAGGCTGGTGGAATTACGAAAGGTTCGGGCGCTGAAGATGGGAACCAGATCGACGGGATATGCCGATTTGGATTACGTCCGCAAAGAGATGGCTTTTGCTTACCACGTTTTCGAGCGGCGCCGGGACTGGCCGCTGGTCGATGTGACTACTAAATCCATCGAAGAGGCGGCT
>DASQQR010000169.1:0-2450 GCA_035643335.1 Anaerolineales bacterium | reverse complement strand
TCGACCGTGCGCTCGCGGACGGGCCGGGTGACCATACCAGCGTGGCAGAAACGGCAACCGCGCGTGCAGCCGCGCATGATTTCGATCGGAATGCGATTGTGAACGATGTCCACGTAAGGGACGATGAATCGCGTGGTCGGCGGAGGTAGGTGCGCCACGATCCGTTTTTGTACTGGCAGGGGAGCATCTCCCACCAACTTGTCGACGTGGGAGAAGGTGCCATCCGGGTGGTAGCGGGCTTCGTACAGAGAGGGAACGTAAACGCCCCAGACCCTTGTCAAAGCACGCAGCAATTCTTGGCGCGACTCGCCGCTCTGTCGCCAGCTTTGGTAGAGATCGATGATATCGTGGATGACCTCCTCCCCTTCCCCGATGACAAACGCGTCGATAAATGGATGCATCGGTTCGGGGTTGAAGGTGGCGTGGCCTCCCGCAATCACGAGCGGGTGGTCCCTGGTACGCTGGGCGCTGAAGATCGGGATTCCGGCCAGGTCCAAAGCGTTCAAAGTGTTGGTATACAAGGTCTCGTAGGGCAGTGAAAAGCCGATGATGTGGAAGTCAGCCAGGGAGTGCTTGCTTTCCAGCGAGTACAGGGGAACCTCCATGGAACGCATCAAGGCTTCCATGTCAGACCAGGGAGAGTAAGCGCGTTCGGCGAGCGCATCCGCTCGCTGGTTGACCAGATCGTACAAGATGGCCAGCCCCAAATTGGACATGCCCAGGTCATAGATATCCGGAAAGACTAGGGCCACTCGAGTCTCGAATTGATCCCAATCCTTGACCACCTGGTTCAACTCGCCGCCGGTATAGCGTCCCGGTTTTTGCACCGCCGGGAGGATTTCCTCGAGTTTTATCTGAATCTCATCAGGAGACATCGCCATTAATTCCTCAAACAGGTTGAGTACGCCTATAAAATGGACAATACCATTCGAAAACCCGTCTCAGGGAACCTCCCGAAGGTTTCATGATACCTTGTTGCGTCAGATACCGTTTCATGCTAAGGATGCTGGCAGGATAATCTACCCACAAACCTTCGGGAGGTTTGGCATGGCCGGGTTCCGAATCTATTTAGACAAGAATGGTTGGATTATAACAGAATAAGCCCGGGCGATCACCCGCTCCATACCCCCGCCTGAACGATTGTTACTCAAAAATCCAGGGATCCAGCGACCGTTCCCAGGACACCAATTCGCTTTCACTAAACCAGAGGCTGACTTCCGATTCTCCCGTTTCGGGGGAATCCGAAGCGTGCGTCAGGTTGCGACCCACCTCCAGGGCAAAGTCATGTCGCACGGTGCCCGGCGCGGCCTCGACCGGACGCGTGGCTCCCATGGTTTGGCGCACTGCCGCAATGGCGTCCGGCCCTTCCCAAACCATCGCCATAACCGGTGCGGAAGTGATATAGCGGATCAGGCCTTCGTAGAAGGGTTTACCCTCATGAATGGCGTAGTGGGTCTCAGCCAGATCCTGGCTGACCTGCATAAATTTCGCGCCGGCCAGCCGCAATCCGCGCCGTTCCAGGCGAGAAATAACCTCCCCGATCAATCCACGTTGGACACCATCCGGTTTTACGAGTACGAGAGTTCGTTCCAAATAAAGCTCCTATCTTTCACAAAAAGGTGCATCGGGATGCCCCTTCCACACACTGTAGTCGCCGCATCCCCGTGCGGCGGGCAGGCATAGGGATGCCCTGCCTACAGCATAAAGAAAGCAGGGATTACCGGAGCAGCTCCTCGGCTTTGGTATAGGCGTCCAGGGCCTCCTGGAGCTGATCCTTACGCATGTAAGCGTCTCCCAGAGCCTGGTAAAGGCCGATCTCCACCGGATGCCGGTCGACCGCTTTTAGCAGATCCTCAACGATCTCATCGAGCAGCTGTTGGCCCTGGATCAGATGCGTGTATCGCTCGATCGCTGTCCCGAGATCACCCTGGGCAAATGCCTCTCGAGCTTCGTTCAACATCATTTGATTGGGATCCTCTGGGACGGCTTCCGGTTCTTCACGCTCCACGGTCACCCAATTCTTGAGTTCCTCGATGATCACCGGGCCAATGCCACTGACTTGCTGTAGCGCTTCGACCTCTTCGAACGGGCCATACGTCTCTCGATGGGCGATGATGTTCTGGGCCATGGTGAAGCCGACGCCCGGGATGCGCTCGAGTTCGGCCAAAGAAGCGCTATTGATGTTGATCGGCTCGGGTGGACCTTCTGGCGCCAGCTCCCCCTCTTCTTGCTCCTCGATTTCCTCTTCCGGGACAGCTTCAACCGGCACGGCCTCCTCAGTCACCTCGGCCCCGGGCGGCCAGGCGGGTTCTTCTTCCGCTGCTGCGGCTTCCGTTTCAAACTCGCGCAACCATTGCGGTAGTTCAACTTCTTCGTGCCGTTCGGGCGTTTCCGGTTCCATTTCCTCGCCCGGTGCCTCCATTTCAGCCTCGGCTTCGACTGGGACCTGT
>DASQQR010000168.1:0-20115 GCA_035643335.1 Anaerolineales bacterium | reverse complement strand
CCTGCCACGCCTGCGTGATCGCCTGCGGTCGGGTGGTTCGCCTGGAAGATGGCGAACGGCGCAAGGGCCCGGAATATGAAACCCTGGTGGGCTTCGGACCCAACTTGTGGCTGAACGATCCCGTCTTCGTAACCAGAATGGGCGAACTGTGTGATCGTTACGGCATGGACACCATCAGTACCAGCAACACTTTTGGGTTGGCCTTCACGCTCTTTGAGCTGGGAATCCTGCACGCAAGCGACACGGGTGGCTTGGCGCTTAACTGGGGAGACAAACGCGTCGTCGAGAAATTGGTGTATTTGACTGCCCATCGGCAGGGTTTCGGCGCCGAGCTGGCCGAAGGGGCACGGGCTTTGGGGCGTCGCTATGGGGCCGAAGATGAAGCCGTCCAGGTCAACGGCCTGGAGGTGGCTTACCACGATCCGCGCGGCGCTTCGGGGATGGCGCTGGTGTATGCGACCTCACCAAGGGGCGCCTGTCACAACCAGTCCGACTATTTTTTGGTGGACATTGGCCAGGCCGATTCGGATTTGGGGCTGCAATTCTTCGACGCTCGCGATGGCGCCGAAAAAGCCGCCAACGTAGCCCGGCACCAGGACTGGCGCACCGTGTTCAATTCGCTGGTGATGTGTGTTTTCTCCAACGTTCCCCCGAATACGGTGGTGGAATTGGTCAACGGCGCCTGCGGTCTGGACTGGACTTTGGAAGACCTGTTGAGATCGGGAGAGCGCGGCTGGAACCTGAAACGCGTGATCAACAACCGCCTGGGTTTGACATCTGCAGATGATAAACTCCCGAAGGCTTTGCTGAGGCCCTACGCGGACGCAGAAAAAGTAGGCGGTGAATACGTCCCCGATTTCCCAGGGATGCTGCAGGCGTACTATGCGGCGCGGGGTTGGGATCCAGGGACGGGATACCCGGCGATTGCAAAGCTCGAATCTCTCGGTCTGGGCTGGGCTGTGAGAGATTTGCGCATCAGGGATAGAGGATAGGGGTTGAAAATCGGAATATGGCAAAGGTCGCATCTGTTTGCACCATCGGAGTGGGACGCTGACGAGCGCGGATAGACGTCGATCGATTCTGGCATGCGGAATAATCTAGAGATCAGGGAGCGGAATAGATGAAACTCGTAACTGTAGCGGAGATGCAGCAAATCGAGCGTGAGTCCGACGCCAGCGGGCTGACTTATGAGAAGATGATGGAGCACGCCGGCCTCGGCTTGGCGAATGTGGTCCACGAGGTTTACCTTGAATTAAAGCAGCAGGGGGCGCTGGGGTTGGTCGGTTCGGGTAACAACGGTGGCGACACGCTGGTGGCGCTGGCCCACCTGGCGGAATGGGGCTGGAAGACCAGCGCTTACGTGATCCGGGAGCGGCCAGGCGACGATCCGCTGTTGGCTCGTTTGCGGGGGGCCGGGGGCGAGATTTACTCGGTAGCGAAGGACACCAAATTCGAGAAATTAGCTCAGCTCATCGCAGAGCATGGTGTATTGTTGGACGGGGTGCTGGGAACTGGCATTCACCTGCCCTTGCGGGGCAAGCTGGCAGAAGCGATCGATAAAGTCCGCCAGCTGGTGGAAGCCCTTGAAAACTCACCAGCCGTGGTAGCTGTAGATTGTCCCTCCGGAGTGGATACCGCCAGTGGCGAAGCAGCGCCCGAATGTATCCCCGCCGACCTCACGGTGACCATGGCTGCGGTGAAAACCGGGCTGCTGCAGTTCCCGGCGGCCAAATTGGTGGGTGATCTTAGGGTGGTGGGGATTGGACTCGAGGGAGATGAGACCGTTTCGGAGGCCTGGCAAGGGGTCAAGCGTCAGGTAGCCGACGTAGCCATGGTGCGTGGCATTTTGCCGCCGCGCCCGCTGGATTCTCACAAAGGCACATTCGGGACCGTGCTGGCGGTGGTCGGGTCGGTCAATTACACCGGGGCCGCGCTGATGTCGGGCAAAGCGGCTTATCGCTCCGGAGCAGGTCTGGTGACCCTGGCAGTGCCAGCACCTTTGCATGCAGCCTTGGCGGGACATTTCCCCGAGGCGACCTGGTTGCTGCTGCCTCACGAGATGGGCGTGATCTCCGAAGGCGCCGTGGAGGTGATCCGGGAGAATCTCGAAAGGCCGACCGCCATGCTGATCGGCTGCGGGTTTGGCCTGGAAGATGTCACCAAGGACTTTCTGTCCGATCTGATCGGAGATAGCTCGCGTCCCGGACGGGGCGGGATCGGCTTCATAATTGGCTCACAAAAAGAGGTCAGGTCGAAAAAGGCGGACCTGCCGCCGCTGGTCATCGATGCCGATGGCCTGAAATTGCTGGCGCGCATTCCCGGCTGGCAGACATTGATTCCTGCACCAGCCGTTCTGACCCCTCATCCCGGCGAGATGTCGGTTCTCACCGGCCTGGCCGTCAAAGAGATCCAGTCGGAGCGCATTGGGACCGCCGAGAAGTTCGCCAAGGAATGGGGCCATATCGTGGTTTTGAAAGGGGCCCACACCGTCGTGGCTTCGCCAGACGGGTCGACGACGGTCATACCGGTGGCTTCGCCGGCCCTGGCCCGAGCAGGGACCGGGGACGTCTTGGCGGGGCTGATCGCCGGCCTGCGAGCTCAGGGCGTAGATGCCTACCCGGCTGCGGTTGCCGGCTGCTGGATCCACGCCCAGGCGGGCCTGCGCACTGCGGATTTGCTGGGCTCCACCGCGGCGGTGTTGGCCGGTGATATTTTGGAGGGCGTTCAAATTGTGATGGCGGAGCTCAGCGAGGATTAAATAATGAGAGACCGGATCCCTCCGGTCCCTTGGCTATATGATTTGTACCGGCGGTCAGGCGGATTCCCCGCTGAGCTTATCCGTGGTTTCCTTTACGCTCTTCTTGCCGGCTTCCACAGCCTGTTCGACGCGTTTGCGACCTTCATCAACGCGCTTCTTCTGTTCTTCCAGGACTTCCTGGCCGCGCTTCTGCAATTCTTCCGCCCGTTCTCTAGCCTGCTTGCTGAGTTCATCCGCCCTGGCACGCGCTTCTGCAGCGGCTTCCTCAGCCCGAACACGGGCCTCCTCGGCGGTTTCGACTGCTCTATCTTTCAGCTCGATGCTCTTGTCCCGGATTATGGTGCGGGTTTCTTCACCAGATTGAGGTGCGGTCAACAAGGCCACTGCAGCTCCCACCAGGGCACCGATGACAAAACCGGCCATGAAGGCACCAAATTCGCTGTCATTATCAGCCATCGCTCATTCTCCTTTCATAGATTAAGAAAATCTGTATCTTCTCAATAATTGGGGGGGTGGGTGTTTGTTGGAGCGGGCGGAGCCCGCTCCAACAAACACCCACCCCTTCCTATTGAGATGTTACGAAAATCTCTTCAACAATTCGGGGGCTCTCCAACAGCCCCTCTATTTTCGAGCAATATTGATCAGATTCATCATGCGACGCAGACCAGCCAAATATTCGTTCAACTTGATGACCGGATCTACCAAATTGTCGCTCAAGAACATCGCTGTGCCACGCAACGTGTTCGCGGTCTCATTGGTCGAATCAAGGATCGGCTTAACCTCATTTTGCAGCAAGTTGATCAGAGTAGCCAGTTGAATGATTAGGATTACCAGGGCTAGGCCGAGAAGCAGAAACTCGAGCGCCATGAAAATGATGAAGATGTCACGGATTTTATCGGTCGGTGTGCCCGGATTGGCCAAATAAACGATGAAGGCCACGATCGCCGCCAGGAGAATTACGACGCCAATAACTGCGCCGATAATTGTCAGGCGCTGGTTGCGGGATCCATCTGGGCTTTTTTGTGAAACGGTTTGAGATGGCGCTTGTGCGGTGGCAAAATTCCCATCATCCATGACGAAAATCATTATACCACAAGCTCTTTTACCAAATTGGGGTGCGAATTTCAAAATCTATTGGAAAATTCTAACATCGGAGGTTGTGCGGTGGCAGAGAGCGCCAAGCGACGATTGGCATGATGATCATCATGCTTATTCCCTTTACCAGCCATCCATGCTTAGGGTGACAATTTCCCCAGAAGGCGGGGATACCAATACCACAAAACATCCTCGGCGGGCTTGCCGTGCACAGAGATGGACTTGTCCTGGAGGGGCGCAGGCGGGTAGAAACCGCGGGTTACGAAGCCTCCGATCCATTCCCTCTCGTTGAGCGCTACCAATAGGGCATTGTAGACCTGTTCCTGCTCCTCGAGATCCAATATCACGGTGGGAATATCGGGGTTGGGGCGGCTCAGCGATTCTAATTTCAGACAGGCTCCCTTGGTCGTGGCCAACGGGTCCGGTATGCAGCCCGTAATACCGCCGTCCGCTGAAGGATAGGCGACGGCGATAATGACGGGTTTGTTCAGGTTGGCCTGGAAGGATTTGATCTCATTGTCCATAAAGCCAGCGGCTGTGGCATGCAGATCGGCCTCGGCAGCATCATTTACCTCAGCAAGAGGTACGTCATTCCAGATCAGGTAGACTTGGTCGACTGCATCCAGAAAGGCGGGCGGATCCTTGACTCCATCGGGGAATGTCATGGACCAGATCAGCCGACCGCTGTAGTGAGCTCTGACTTGTTCCAAGAGATCGCGCCAGCGGGATTCAGCATCGGCCGGTACGCCGGAGGGTTGGTCACCGATTAACCTCCCGCCGGGCAGTGCAGGTGCAATCCAATCGCCTCCCAGGGTCAGGGCCTGGGCGCCCTGGCGCTGCGCCAAATCCGCGAAGTGCAGCGCAAATTGCGTATAGCGCTCGAACCAATTTTGCCACCAGGGGAAATCACGGGGAGCGCTGGCCCACCATTCGGCCGGATCTCCCGGGAATTGGGGCGTTGGATGCAGGGCAACGTTCAGACCAAAGGCATGGGCGCGTTGAGTCGCGTCGGCGCTATCGGACCACAAGGCGTCGCTTCCGGCGACCGGCTCCAGGACAGGAGGCGAAATTTGGGTATAGGTCCAGGTGGAGGCCAATACAACCCAGTTGGCGCCCATGGACTGGATTTCTTTCAGCGTGACGGGAAGACGCGGGATCCAGGATGGGTGAAAGGCGTCTTTAAGTTCGACGCCAGCGAAAAAGCCATCGCCGCGATCCCGGACTTCGGTGGTGGTTATTGACGCCGGTGGCAGGTTTGGATCCAGCCAGATCCAGCTCTTGACCTGTTCCTTGACGGTTTGGGGTCCTTCTTTGGGCTCCAGGACGCGGCCGAAGCTGTCATTTCCGGGAGTAGCCGAGTCGTCGGCGCTGCCACATTGGTCGTCCCGGCAGTATCGATAGCCGAAGCGATCCAGTATCTCGAGAGGGCCATACAGGATATAAGCCCAATGGTTTTCGCCCAGGAACCACATCGGAATAGGCTCGGTCCAGCCGTAAGGGTTAAATTGGATAGAGACAGAGTCGGTTGTAGGCGTTTCGTCCGGAACCCTCAGGTCAAACAGAACCGGTCCGCGGGCGCCACCGCCCCAGGAATCGACCGAATCCTCCACCACCGCCGGGCTCTCGGGGACAATCAAGCGACGTACCCGAAATTCTCCGTTGGCAGAATGCTCTGCGTTCCAAAAGCCATCTCCCAAAGTGTATTTGTAACGCACGTCCGCACCAGCAGGAAGCGCCAGGGTGAGGCTGTAGCGACCATCGGGCAACGGGGATAGGGAGGGCATGCGGGAGGCCAGCTCACTGACTCCGCCGGCGAGATTGGCAAAAGTATTGCCGAGCTGGTACAGGTTACCGGCCAGGCGGACCGGCACGGCGGGCATCGTATCTCTCGGCACAATGACTGTGAAGACAACGTTAACCAAAGGCGCGGGAACTAGCTGAATGGGCGTGGGCGTGGTGGATTCGGGGGCGATAACCGCGCCCTGTTGAAATGTGCGGTAGGAGCCATCCATGGCATAAGCGACCAGATTCTGTGTGCCAGGCGGCAGCCCCTCAATTAGAAATGAGCCGTCTGAGGCAGTAAAGGTCTGGTACCCGCCGGCCCCGATGAGCAGATTGGGGATGGGCGCACCCGTCTCCGAATCGGTAGCCGTACCCTTAATGCGCCCGGTAGGACCATCGAAAGCCGTGTCGCTCCAGGCGCTAACCACGTCATGGATGACACCGGGACCTTCGACGTGAAACAGGCGGTAGCGGACCGGGCGTTTATTAGCAGTATGCTCCTCGGCGAGATAAGTGCCCTGGCGAGCATAGCGGTATTTAATCGTGGCTCCGACCGGAAATCGCAAACTAACCGTGTAGTTCAGATCGTCTTCCGGTTGCATTTCCATACGCTTGACGTTCAATCCCAGACCGGTCACCTCGTCCAGGAGGTTGAGATAAACCGGTTCGCGCAGAGGTGTATTGGCGGGAAGCTGGACGTGAAATTCAATCGTCGCTTCCGGAAGAGTCTGTGTGGGCGCGGGGGTAGGATACGGCAAAGTAGCCGTTGGCTGAGCTGATCCCAACAAGCCCGTGCCGCAGGCTTGCATCAAAAATGCCAGGATGAGCAGCAGTGGTGCGAGGAGTTTCGCTTTTGGGTAGATGTTCTTGGGTGTTTGAGCCATGTTTGGAGAGAAAGAGTGGTTCGAATGTCCCGGGCTTCCCGAGCGGAGGTTGCACGAGACGCATCAGTGATGCCTGTCCGCCAGATGGAAAAGCAAGTCAAGGTTCGGAATCTTGGACACTGGAACCCGGAGCAGCCCAGATTTTTCCGATTTTACCACCAGGAATCCAGATTCGATGGACATAGAATCGATTTGATCCCAGGGAACCAGGTGGTCCTTAACCTTTAGAGCCGTCCCGTGAATCGCCAGATCCCCGAAGTAAATCCATTTTCCTTGCTGCAGTCCGGCGCGCAACTCAGGTAACATACGCGGGTAAATCTGCGCGGCAACCTGCTCCTTTATCAGCTTGGGATTCCCAAAGCTCTTGTCCAGCCGGACCGGCTTGCCCAGGTTAGGGTAAATCAGGACTTGAGAGGAAGTGTGTATGGGAAACCCCAAAAACCTATCCTGTATCGATGCAGTAGATATGCCAGCTATCTCGGACCAGGCGTACTTATGCTCGCTGAGCGGGGAAAAGCGGATGCGCAGTCCATTCTCGTGAATTGAAATGAACTTGCCGGAAGCGTAGAGGCGATATAGGGCAAGGCCGAGCAGCGCCAGGGTCGCCAGGGAAGCCAGCAGCAACCAGGAATCGCTCCAAGCTCGGGCCGCTATGGGACCAAAGTGCACATAGCCATAAATCGCGCGCCATATTCCGTAACCCAATGGGGCAAGCACGGCCAGGGTGGCCGGTATGAACACGAAAAACAGGTCTTGCCAGCGCAGGGGGCGTCCCTGGTAAACCGATAGGGGTGGTCCGATGTCTATGTCGGGTTGCATGGCTTATTGGTTAGTGTCTGAGCCTAGGGATGCCGGCCCTCCAGCATGCGCGAATTATCGATTAAAAGCCGGACATGGCGATGTCAGGGATAGGAACGCCGTACCTAGAGCTACGCCACTGGTTTGAAGTGAGAGATATCCTGGATATTGCCCTGGCGCTCGCCGGCGGGCTTAAACACGGCTTCGACTTGCATCCCGATTGAGATTGCGTCCGGATCAACTTCACCCAGGCGGTGAATTAATCCACCGTCTCCCATGCGGATAAAAGCGACTATCTCAGGATCTTCTCGAGAAGTGCCATCGTAGCTTTCGTAAAGGAGCGTATAGGTAAACACTTCCCCGGTGGTGCCCATATCCACCCATTCGTCCAGTTCGTCCAGGCAGCGCTCACAAAAGAGGGCGGCCGGCACGTAGGTGTGATCACAGGCTGGACAATAGGTTCCCAAAATGCGCCCTTCATCTTTGATGGCCCGGAAAAAGCGCTCGCCGGCCACTCCGGCAGTGTAGCGGCTTGCCACAGGCATATTGTCTTGCCACGCGAAAGGGATGTGAGGATCTCGTTCGAGCAAGGACATGGTCATTCCTCCATTAGAGGCTTAAAGTACAGGATATCGGTGATTGCCCCTTGGCGTTCTTCGGGTTTCTTCCAAACAGCTTTCACGCGCATGCCAATGTAGACATCGTCGGGCTTGACCTGGCCAAGTTTGTGCATGATCCCGTGCAGCGGCGAGGCACCGTCGATTTCGATCACGGCGGGGATTTCGGGCTCCTTTATGCGTTTTACGTCCCAGGTGACGTAACACAGTGAAAACGTGTTGATCGTGCCGGTATCCTGGAGCTCGACGTATTTATTGACCGGGCGATAACACCACTCGCATACCGTACGGGGCGGCACAACGGTCTTGCGGCAGGTTTGACAATAGGAACCTAAGATGGTCCCATTCTTTAGAGCCTGGAGATAACGACCGATTCCAATTCCAGCGTCCCAGGCGAAATCAGCGTGCATCTCGTCGTGGAGGTAAAGGATCTTGTTTTCCTCGAAGTCCCTCTCGCTCAAGGGAGTCCCCGGATATTCCTGCGTAGTTTCAGTCATGATCGCGCTCCTTATCGTCCCATGATGACCACAGTGCCGACTTGCATCAGATCCCCCCAGGCCTGGGCAAGGCCGCGCTTGGGCTGCCCAGGCACCTGGCGGGCACCGGCTTCGCCGCGCAGCTGCCAGAAGAGCTCCGCGATCTTCATCAATCCGGCAGCTGCGATGGGATTCCCGACTCCGAGGAGCCCACCGGAGGGACAGGAAGGCATATTCCCGGTGCGCAATGTGACTCCATCTGCGACCAGCTGGGGTGCTTGGCCACGATCGGCGAGGAGTAGGCCCTCTAGATGATGCAGTTCTTTATAGTCGAATGGATCGTACGGCTCAACAATGTGAATTTCTTTGCGGGGCTCTTTGATGCCGGCCATGTCATAGGCCATGCGGGCAGCATACTCGACATAACTTGGATAGGCCAGATCCCGGTTGGTCCAGTAGGCGGTATCCAGGTTCCAGCCTACCCCCTCGATCCATACCGGCTTGTCGGTGATCCGCTTTGCTACGTGCTCGGCGGCCAGGACGATGGCGACGGCCCCGTCGGTGACCGGGCTCACGTCCAACCGATTGACAGGCCAGGCGAGCACCTCGGAATTGAGCACATCTTCGACCGTGATGTCCGGGTCGCCTAATAAGGCGGAGGGGTGATTGGCTGCATTACGCTTGTTCTTGACAGCCACGGCAGCGATATCCTTTTTGGAGATCCCATAGGTGTGCATGTAGCGGTTCATCTCCAAGGCAAAGATCCACAGCAAATTGGGTTTCAGCGGTCGTTCGGTGGTATGGTCAAAAATGGTCAAGAAGGCTGCCTGGGCGTGAGGGTGGTAGCTGGACATCTTTTCCTCAGCCACGACCAGGCAGGTGTCAAACAGGCCTGAGGCGACATGGTACCAACCCTGAATGGGCACGAACACGCCGGTGCCCCCGCCGACATAGGAGCGCATGTAAGGTTTGCGCCAGGCGCCGGCACCGTCACTGAGATATTCACCTTTCATGTGAACGCCGTCAAAGGCATCCGGAGCAGTGCCCATGCATACCGATTCAATGTCGTCCATAGTCATTTCGCAGGAAACCAGTGCTCTGTGCACGGCATGCCAGGATAACTCCTTGGCAGTCTCCTGGGCACGACGAACGAAACGAGTCATGCCGGCTCCGACGACGGCTACTTTTCTCATAGTCATAATCGCTCTCTCCTCATGCGTTACTCATGACGACTACAGCACCGCTGGCGGTGGGCACACCACGCCACGATTGGGCAAGGCCGATTTCGATATCTTCAAGCTGGCGAGGGCCGGCCTCGCCGCGCAATTGAAGGACCACCTCCAACGCGCGGGACAGCCCGGTGGCATCCAGGAGATGTCCCATCCCGAGGCTTCCGCCGGAAATATTGACCGGAAGTTCCCCGTCGAAGGCAGTGACGCCCTCCTCGGTCGCGTTGCCAGCTTCACCTGGACGGAAGAACCCGAGTGCTTCGAGCGCCTGGAGTTCTTTGTAAGCATAGGTATCATCCACCTCAGCGAAATCGATCATTTGATGGGGATTGCTGAATCCAGCTTGACGATACGCCATTCGAGCAGATTGGCGTGCGTAGACAGCCTGAGCCCATTCCCGATTCTCGAGGGCAGCCGAATCATTGCACCATCCGGCGCCCAGAATCCAGATGGGCCTGTCAGTCAGCTGGCGAGCCGTCGACTCAGAAGCCAGGACCATGACGATAGCACCATCGGCATGTTGGGCCTCATGCTGGTGGCTCAAAGGCCAGGACAGAGGCTGGCTCTCCAAAACCTCCTCCAGGGTCAGATCTGCGCCATAGGGCGCTGAGGGGTTGTGCAGTGCATTGTGCTTATTCTTAACGACCACGGCAGCACTTTGTTCACCGGTTGTGCCAGTTTCGTGCAGGTAGCGGTTCATCTCTAGCCCAGCTACGAAATGGGTGTTCAAGCGAAGCGGCCGGTTCAGGACCGGATCTTGGGCGTAGGCAGTTACCTCGGGCAGAGTCAGCAGATTTGAGGCTTTGCTGTGCCCTTCGAGGGCTACAAGATCAAACTGGCCAGTGCGGATAAGCATGTAGGCCGTAGCCAGACCATGCAGTCCATCTCCGGCGATCGTGTGCATGGGCTTCAGCACCGCACCTAATTGATCCGGCGTGTACTCATCGAAGATGCTTGTGCCTTCGTGGAAGTCTTCTGCAACCGTAACGAAACTCTGGATATCCCGGCGCGGGTCCACCCCGGCGTCCGCATAGGCTCGGACAGCCGCCGCGTAGGTCAATTCCTTGTAGGACAGGTCGGGTGTGACCGGTCTGAATCCAACCCAGCCGATGCCTACAATGGCGACGCGCTCGTTCATAAATTGCCTCCTTACTTATTGATTGGTTATCTATGTCAGTCCCCGGTTTGTGCCTCCAATCGCCCCCTCTGGGCCAGATAAGCCAGGGCAATGCTCAAAAAGTAAAGCACAATCATGGGACCCATGACCAGGGCCATATTGACGGGATCCACGGTGGGCGTGATTGCCGCGGCGGCTATGGCGATAATGACGATCGCCAGCCGCCATTGATGGGCGAGCATCTCACCGCGCACTAAGCCGATGCGCGCTAAAACATAAATTGCCAACGGAAACTCGAAAGCAACGCCAATCCAGAACATCACGCCGGTGACGAAGCGAATGTAGGAGGAGGGGCGCACCTGGGTGGTGAGTCCCATGAAGTTCAGCAGGAAGGGAAGGGCAGCCGGCATCATAACGAAATAGGCAAAAGCCATTCCGCCCAGGAAGAAAAGAGTGGCAATCGGTATAGCGACCAATGCAAAGAGCCGGGAGTCCTTTCTCAGGCCGGGAGCGGCGAACAGCCAGAGCTCCAAAGCGATGTATGGAAAGGCCAGTGCGAAGCCAGACAGGAGCGCCACCCGCATGAACACGCCGATGGGCTCAGTCGGGTCAATGGCGATCAGTTTGCCAATTCCTCCAATGGGTTCAGCAAGAAAGTCGATAATCTGGGAGGTGAAAGCGAAGGACAACACCGTGGTCAAAAACAGGAATCCGATCGCACGGAAAAGGTGTTTCCGGAGGGCATTTAAGTGATACAGAAGATCTTGAGGATGTTCGACCGCTTTTTGAAAGGAATCGCCCAAAGGGGTATCTTCCGGTTCTTCGGTCAGGAAGCGGTTTAATTCACTGAAAAGAACGCCGATCCAGCGGAATGGAGCGGTGAGGAGGCGCCAGATGGCGCGCAGAATTCTATGCATAGTTAGCTTTGTTCGACTTCTTCCGAGGATTCTTCCGCCGACTCCTGGCGATGATTCGAGTCAGGCGGTGCGGAAGGGGTCTCGATAGTCTGCGGAGGGGTGGTCCAGGACGAAATTTCGTTCTGCCAGGACTCCAGATCCGAATTCAAACCTTTAGTTAGGGATTGGCGGGATTTATTTTCAAACTCTTGCAGATCGTGCTCCAATTCGTCCAGGCCGGCTTCGCGCATCAGCTTGTTGGGGAAATACCTTATCTCGCGGGATGCTTGTTGGAAGGTGCGCCAACCTGGAGAGGTTACGATTTTGCGCATGAATCGCCCAACAGTCCGGCCTGCTTTGACCATGTCGGTCGGCCCGAGCACAATCAGGGCGATCAGTATTATAAAAATCAGCTCTAGAGGACCTATACCTAATATTTCCATAACCTGCTACTATGACCTTTTAGAAAGATTCCGCAGCGATTGGCGGATTTCATTTTCGCGATCCGCCAGGCTGCCAAGGACTCCATTGACAAAACGGGGGGCGCTATCCGACCCGTAAACCTTTGCCAGTTCCACAGCTTCGTTTATGGCCACCTTGATCGGTGTTTTACCATCGACTGCAAACTCCCAGAGGGCAATGCGGATGATGTTGCGGTCAATCGTCGCGACTTGATCCAAAGGCCATTCCGGAGCGTGTTCGGCGATAAACTGGTCGAGATCATCAATAATCGGCCATACTCCGAAAACGATTTCATGAGCAAACTTGGCCGCGTTCTCGCTCAGGGATTCGGCCTCCAGGCGGTGCTCTAGCACTTCGCCGGGCGGATGGCCGATCAGGTCGATTTCGTAAAGTGCTTGCAGGGCGACACAACGAGCCCTGGTGCGAGATTTCATATCTAATCTAGGTGTCTGGCTCCGTTGGATAATCGATATCTTCGATGTGGACGTTTATTCTTCCTACGTGCATGCCAACCATATCGGAAATAGCCCGGGCTACATCACGCTGGATATTGCGGCTTACCTCCCGAATGTTGGTTTCGCTCTCCAGGATTACATACAGGTCTACATACACAGTATCATCTTGAACCTCGATGCATACTCCTTCACAGGATTGCCTACGCCGGAAGATTCCTTTTACACCCCCCGTTTTTTCCTCGCTGAAGCGGCTTACCCCCTGAACGTTCAAGGTAGTCAATTCAGCAATGGTAATCAGGACATCGAGAGCAATCGTCGTTTTGCCAGTTGGGTTGGAGAAATTCGACATCTCTTGGTCACATCATGGCCATGCCACCATCAACGCCCAGCACCTGGCCGGTGATGTAAGCGGCCTGATCCGATGCCAGAAAGGCGGCAGCATAACCAATCTCCTCAGGGAGGCCTTTGCGCGCCAATGGTATTAGAGACAGGGCCATCTGGCGGGCCGCGTCAGGAACATCAGACCAGATGTCCGTATCAATATAACCGGCGGCGATGGCATTTACGGTAATATTACGCGAAGCCACCTCGCGGGCAAGCGCCTTGGTGAAACCAATTTGACCAGCTTTTGAGGCTGAATAATTGGTTTGGCCGGCATTTCCCATTTGGCCAGCCACGGAAGTGATATTGACGATGCGGCCATATCTCTTGCGCATCATGTGGCGCACCGCAGCTTTCGAGCAATTGAATGTACTTTTTAGATTGATGTTTTGCACATCATCCCAGTCTTGCTCCCCCATCATCATGATCAGCTTGTCGCGGGTGATGCCAGCATTGTTCACCAGAATATCCAGCCCACCCAAGGTTTCAACGCAGCCTTTCACCAAATTTTGAGCCTGCTGGAAGTCAGACACGTCTGACTGAATTACGGTAGCCCGACCTCCACTCGACTGGATTTGATCCGCCACTTCCTGAGCGGATTGAGCCGATTTTACGTAATTGATCGCCACAGTGGCACCCCGTCTGGCAAGTTCAATGGCAATCGCTCTTCCAATCCCGCGGGATGCACCTGTGACCAACGCCACACGATCCTCCAGCGACAGGCCGGGAAATTGAGACATAATGCACTCCTGAGCAAGAAGTTGGAATAATTATACCGTAATCCACCTAGAGGTCCGTGGCCAGCCTGGCGAAGTCCGCGGGCGTACCCAACGGGATGCCGCTCGCCCGGCGCTCGATACGCTTTAGCAGGCCAGTAAGGACTGTACCGGAGCCAATTTCCATGAATTTCGAAGTACCTGCTGACAGCATGTGCTGAACGGACTCGGTCCACCGGACGCGGGAGGTGAGCTGAGCCTGGAGGTCGCTGCGAACTTCCGAGGCGCTGGCCAGCGGCTTGGCAGTCACATTGCCCACAATTGGCACTTGCGGATCCGCGAGCGAAGCGGAGTCCACAGCCTGGTTAAACGCGGATTGGGACAAGGACATAAGAGGGGAGTGGGCCGCGATGCTGACCGCCAGAGGAACGGTCCGGCGCGCTCCAGCTTCATTGGCCAGCTGCAAAGCCCGTTCCAAAGCCGGTCTGGCTCCAGAAATCACGACCTGGCCTGGGCAGTTATCGTTGGCAACCTGAACGATTTGCGAGCCCTGACTGGCCGTGGCGCAGATTTCCTCCAGAGTTGGGATATCCAGACCGAGGATCGCGGCCATCCCGCCAGGCGAATGATCTCCAGCGGCTTTCATCAGTTCGCCTCGGGTGCGGACTAAGCGAAGGGCCTGCTCAAATGGCAGTGCCTTGGCGGCGACCAAGGCGCTCAATTGCCCCATAGAGTGCCCAGCGACGAGCGCAGGCTCGAGATGCGGAAACATGTCCTGAAAAACACGCAAGGCGGCTACGGAATGGACCATCAGCGCGGGCTGGGTGTTGATCGTGTCGTTTAGATCTTCTTCCGGGCCCTCCCATGACAATTTGGAGATGGAAAATCCCAAGATTTCATCGGCCTGAGAATAAATCTCCCGAGCGAGAGAAGTGGACTGGACCAGGTCGTGTCCCATGCCTACAAACTGGGAGCCCTGACCTGGAAAGAGAAAGGCGATTTGTGGGCCTGGCATATTCGTAGATGAGGTCACTTGAGTGGTGAGTCGGAGCTGTTAGACAATTAAACGCCTGCGGGCCGTGGAATTCACGGCCCGAAGGTTTATGTCTCTTCCATCTCGATTACTTCGCGACCCTGATAGTGACCGCAATTGGGACAAACCCTGTGGGGCAAACGCATCTCGCCGCAATTCGAGCATTGGACCAGATTACGGTGTCTCAGTGCATGATGGGCCCTGCGCCGATCACGACGGCCGCGGGACAATTTTCGCTTGGGAAGGGGTGGCATGATCCTAATCTCCTATTCGTGCTAGATTATTCCATAAGAAGGCCTGCCCTGGGGGGCAGGCAAAGAGATTATACGGTTTTGTAGATGCACTGTCAAGGTTGTAGTGCTCTAGTCCTTGGTCTCTTAGTCTAAAGTCTGTAGTGCTCAGTTATATCCTCGGTCAATTTCTCCCGACGTTCGATCTCAGGTAGGCTTCGATAAAGCCGTCGATATCGCCATCAAGCACGGCCTGGGTGTTGCCAATCTCGAAGTCAGTGCGGTGATCCTTTACCATTTGATATGGATGCAGCACGTAGGAGCGAATTTGGCTGCCCCATTCAGCTTTTTGGTATTCGCCGCGCAGTTCGGCGATCTTTTCCTCTTGTTCCTGTTGTTTCAACTCCAGAAGGCGAGCACGCAATACACGCATGGCATTCTCTTTGTTTTGGGTCTGGGAGCGCTCGTTCTGGCAGGTGACGATAATGCCCGTGGGAAGGTGCGTGATGCGGACAGCAGTATCGTTCTTCTGCACATTCTGACCCCCTGCACCAGCTGACCGGTATGTATCAATGCGCAAGTCGTTTGGGTTGATCTCAACGGTGGTGTCATCTTCGACCTGGGGAAGCACTTCCACCAGAGCGAATGAGGTGTGCCGGCGATGGGCAGAATCATACGGAGAGAGGCGCACGAGGCGGTGGACTCCTTTTTCGGGACGCAGGTAGCCATAGGCGTAGCGCCCGTCCACCGCAATGGTTACGCTTTTAATCCCGGCTTCTTCCCCCGCGCTCAAATCGAGAATTTCGGTTTCATATCCATGCTGCTCGGCCCAGCGGAGGTACATTCGTTCGAGCATCTCCGCCCAGTCTTGTGAGTCAGTGCCGCCGGCCCCGGCATGGATGGCCAGCAAGGCGTCTCCGCGATCATACTTGCCGGATAGCATAGCATCAAACTCCTGGCGCTCCAGCTCGGCTTCGATTTCCTCGACTTCCTTTTCGAGCTCCGACCGCAGACTCTCGTCTTCGAGCTCAGCCAGCTCTAAGGCGTCTTTCACACGCTGGGATAATATATGCCATTGCTCGACTTCATCGCCCAAGCCGGCCAAATTCCTCATAACCCGCTGAGCGTGCTCCGGGTCCTCCCACAAATCGGGGTCCTGAGATTGTCTCTGCAATTCCTCCAGTTTAGATTCTTTGGCTGGTAAGTCAAAGACGCACCAATAAATTATGGATTTTTTGTTCACTCTCGTGCAAACGATCAATTAATGCTTGCATGGTTATTACTCTCCAATAGATATTTCAGAAAGCGTATTGGCGTAAAGGGAACTTGAATTCAGCCGCCCAGAATACCTGCCACGAAGAGGTCAGGATCAAAAGGTTGCAGATCATCGACGCCTTCTCCCAGACCGGCAAACAAGATGGGCAGATGGATCTGATCCTGGATAGCGAACGCCATGCCGCCGCGAGCAGATGAGTCGAGCTTCGCCAAGATGATACCCGTTACGTTGACAGCGTTCTTAAAGGCGATGGCCTGTTGAAGGGCGTTCTGGCCCGTCGTGGCGTCCATTACCAACCAGACGTGGTGCGGGGCTCCGGGCATGGCTTTGCCGACAACCCGGTGTACCTTCTTCAGCTCTTCCATGAGATTGAAGCGGGTGTGCAGACGCCCGGCCGTGTCGATGATGGCAATATCTGCGTTGCGGGACATAGCCGAGCTGACGGTATCATATGCGACCGCGCCGGCGTCACCTCCAGGCTGACCGGCGATTACCGGCAGATTCACCCGCTCAGCCCAGATCTGCAGCTGGTCAACGGCAGCCGCTCGATAAGTATCCGCCGCGCCCAAAATAACTTTTTTGCTCTGCTGATCGAATCTCTTCCCCAATTTCGCAATGCTGGTGGTTTTTCCCGAACCATTTACACCAACGATCAGGATCACGGTGGGTTTAGCGGGGAAAGTGACGGGAGGCGGCGCGGGAAGATGCTTGCGAAGCTCCTCACGCAAGGCGGTTTCCAGTTGAGTAGCTTTGGTAAATCCTTCCGATCGCTCTCGTGCCCACAGGGTTTCCAGGATCGATTCACTCGTCTCGATACCCAGGTCGGCCTGAACGAGCAAGGCTTCCAGCTCTTCAAAGGTATCATCGGTAATTTCAGTCGCCCCAAAGAGGCTTGCAATTTGACCGAATTTCGCCTTGCTGGTCTTGGCCAGGCCTTCTTTCCACTTGTTAAAAATATTGCTCATGGAGCTAAATTATATCATGGGCAAGAATTCGGCACTGTTCCTACGAAATGCCTTCATAAATGCTATAATTCTCCCATGCCTGGGAAATTGACCCATATTGACGAAAGTGGCAGAACCCGAATGGTCGACGTCGGACATAAGCCGGATACAGAGCGGGTTGCCATCGCGAAAGGCTGTGTGGTAATGCGTTCCGAGACGTTGAAGGCGATACGATCAGGGGAACTGAAGAAAGGAAATGTTTTCGCCGCAGCCCAATTGGCGGGGGTGATGGCGGCTAAGCGAACGGCCGATCTGATTCCGCTTTGCCATCCTTTGCCCCTAACCCATATCCAGGTGGATCTTGAGCCAGATGCGGGATTACCCGGGGTAAATATCACTGCGGCGGTACGCACTATCGGCAAGACCGGCGTGGAGATGGAGGCGCTGACGGCAGTCTCGGTTGCAGCATTAACGATTTACGACATGGCCAAGGCTGTTGAGCGCACGATGAGAATTGAGCAGATCAGGTTGGTGGAGAAGCACGGGGGCCAGAGTGGAGACGTGGTGAATAAATAGGATGAGTAACTGTAGCCCGCCGAACGAAGGACTTGTGAGGCTGGTGGTAAACTAAACTGTTACCAATGGTTAACCGAGTTAAGATACTTTTTTTCGCGACGCTAAAAGATCGCGCCGGTACAAAGCAGGCAAATCTTGAACTTCCAGATGGCGTATATGTGCGAGACTTGAAGGCGCACCTGAAGGAAGAATATCCGGGTCTGGCTTCTTCGCTCGACTCGGCTCTGGTGTCGGTAAACCGTGAATATGCATTCGATGAGGACGTGATCCCCGAAGAAGCCGAGGTGGCGCTGTTTCCTCCGGTGAGCGGGGGTTCAGACGGCGCGTCACCCACTGTGTTCGCGATTACCAAGGAAGAGTTGGATCTTAATGCTTTCGTGGCCCAAATTACCCTACCAACCACGGGTGCAGTTTGTGTATTTACAGGAATGGTGCGAGCCCTCACCCTGCGGGGCGAGGCGCACGAGACCAAACACCTTGAATATGAAGCCTATCAACCTATGGCAGAGGCGAAAATGCACCAGGTGGCCGAGGAAATCCGTTCCCGATGGCCATCTGTGGAAGGAATTGCCATTGTGCAGCGGATTGGGCATCTAGATCCGGGTACCCCGACGGTGCTAATCGCTTGTAGCGCCCCCCACCGGGATACCGGCGTGTTTGAGGCTGCCCGCTACGGTATTGACCGGCTTAAAGAGATCGTGCCCATTTGGAAAAAAGAAGTGGGTCCGGAGGGTGAGGTTTGGGTAGAAGGAGCATACATCCCGGAGCGAGGGGACTAGCCCGGAAAAAGCCTGCCTGAGTTGGCTCGGCACACATGATCGACATCATCTGCACCAACTGCCAACGAACTTACCCAGAACAAGATGTCCCTTATCGCTGCCTGGTCTGCGGCGGGATTTACGATTTCAAATCTCTCCCAGCCCTGGATGTCAAGCAGATCGAGCCAAATCTGCCTGGGATGTGGCGGTACCGCCATACCTTTAGCCTCCCCACTGGCGCGGCCGTAATTTCGCTCGGAGAGGGAAATACGCCATTGATTTGGGACAAGGTCAAGGGCCGGGAGGTGGCTTTCAAGCTGGAATACCTTAACCCAAGCGGGTCTTTTAAGGATCGCGGCGCCGCTTTGCTGGTGAGTTTTCTCAGATCCCGAGGTGTAAAGGCTGCAGTAGAGGATTCGTCGGGCAATGCCGGTGCAGCTTTCGCGGCTTATGCGGCACGGGGTGGGATGAAAGCGCGGGTATTCGTGCCCGACTACGCATCCGGGCCGAAACGGGGCCAAATCGAGACCTACGGGGCCGACCTGACCCGCATTCTGGGGCCCCGGTCCAGTGCCTCCGAAGCGGTGCGCCGGGCGGTAGATAAAGGAGCAATCTATGCCAGCCACACATACCTGCCACATGGCATTCCCGGCTTTGCGACTATCGCCTACGAGCTGGTAGATCAAATTGGCGAAGCCCCCGGCACGGTGATCCTCCCGGTCGGCCAGGGGAGCTTGATACTCGGAATTGGGAGGGGCTTTGAAGCTTTGCGGGAAGCGGGCCTGATCCCAAAAATCCCTAAGTTGACTGGAGTGCAGGCACGGGCCTGTGCACCCTTGTGGGCGTTGTTTTCTTACGGTCCAGCGGGCCTGGGATGGGTAGGTGAAGGGGCAACCGTGGCCGAAGGTATCCGGATCCAGCATCCAGTGCGCGGCGATGCTGTTTTCAGAATGGTCGAATCCAATGATGGCATGTTCGTGGCGGTGGATGAAGAGGCTATCCTACCAGGTCAGGCGGAGTTGGCTCGGAGAGGATTTTTCGTGGAGCCAACCTCGGCTGTAGTCTGGCCCGCGTTAGGTAGATTGATTGGCGATCTTCCCGAGCCGATCGCTGTTATCCTTACAGGATCAGGATTTAAGAGCGTCCATTAAGACGCAACTGCGAAGATGTCGAGGTTTTGCCGGGCCGTTCAACTTTTGCCGCATATACGGATCGAACCAGAAATGGCGCACTTTCCAGGAAGCATGGAGAAAAGGTGATGTATGAGTGACAGGGTTGTAATAACCGGACTAGGAACTGTAAACGCCCTCGGTCTGTCCGTCAGAGAGACATGGGAGAACGTTATTAACGGCGTTTCTGGTGTGGCTCCCATCACGCTGTTCGATCCCAGTGAACTTTTAGTTCAGATCGCATGCGAGGTAAAGCGATTTATCCCGGAAGAACATCTACCTGCCAGAGAAGCGAGAAGACGGGCGCGTTTTCAGCAATTTGCTACTGTCGCGGCCAGAGAAGCAATTGGCCAGGCCGGATTGGAGGTGGCGGAATCTGAATCGGGAAGAGTAGGCGTGATCGTGTCCTCAGCGATCGGTGGCGTTCAGGCATTCGAGGATAGTGTTTACACTTTGATGGAGG
>DASQQR010000167.1:0-11144 GCA_035643335.1 Anaerolineales bacterium | reverse complement strand
CATTTTCATGGTTTTCAACCTGGTGGATTTGCTGGTCTTCGATTGGCTGATTGGGGTGACCATGCGGCCGAAATTCCTGATCCTGCGCGGCACAGAGGGATCCGAGGGCTACCGCGACTATGGTTTCCATTTCCGCGGTTTCTTGAAAGGTACGCTGATCAGCCTGGTAACCAGTCTGATCCTGGCCGGGGTCGTGGTTCTAACAAGTGCTGGGCTGGGTAACTGGTAAATTGACGCAGTGAGAAGCGGCCATGGATTGATAAGAACCCATTAGCAATCGCTGGGCCAGAACCCGCTGTAGCTGCCCTCTTTCCGGTGCAGTTGCAGCGGGTTTTCACTTCTCCATGATTTTGGCAGTTTTTGACAGATAAAATTGGCAATTTCTGGCGGTCACTTACCTTGTTTTGGCAGTTCAAAACACCTATCCTGTCATTAAGGCAATAGAGTTCGTCCGACCTTCACTTCAGAAAAAAATTGACGATAGCGCCCGAACTCAATCAAAGATATCAAATGGGTGAATCCGAGTTGCATGAAAGGAGTGACAGCCATGAAAGACCAAACCCATAACCACCAAATCAGCGGCGCAGAGTTGTTCCAGTATCGATGGAGAGACATCTTCGCGAAGAAGTTTCTTATGTTTCACGCAGTACTCGTGACTGCAGACGAATAACCACGTAGTGACCGGCGCGGCCATCGTCGAGGTGAAAATGAGTGGTGAAGTCGAAGCCCGCAACGCCCGCATCCTGGGCGTCTCAGAATGCTCGGATCTGGCCGTCATCGATATTGAAGGGGAGGGCTTCCCTTACCTGGAGTGGTATGACGAGCCGATCACCGTCGGCACGGACGTCTACGCGGCCGGCTTCCCACTCGGTGACCCGGAGTATACACTCACCCGCGGCATCGTCTCAAAGGAGCACGCCAACGGAGAGGTTGCTTGGGCCTCCGTGGAATACGTAATCGAGCACGACGCGAACATCAACCCAGGCAACTCCGGCGGTCCCCTGGTTGCAGCGGACGGCAGAGTCGTGGGCGTGAACTACGCCAGTTATGAGGTCGCCGATCAATCCTTCGCCATCTCCCGGGATGAAGCCCTCGAAATTCTCGATGAGCTGCAAGCTGGACAAAACTTGTACTCCATCGGTGTAAACGGCCTGGCTGTATCAGACGGCAAGGACTTATCCGGTATCTGGGTCTCATCGATCAAATCCGGTTCCCCTGCCGATGACGCCGGCCTCGAGCCGGGAGACATCATCACCGAGATGGAAGGGATGACACTTGCGACTGATGGCACGATGGCCGCTTATTGTGACATTTTGAGAACCCATAGCGCGGACGACACGCTGAGCATCGAAGTGATACGTCTGGAAACGAAAGAAGTCTTCAAGGGCCAGGTAAATGGCCGCCGCCTCGAAATGATTTCCGCCCTGGCTGAAAAAGAGAGTGAATTGAGCGCCGCAGGCTCACATGAAGGCAGCTATTCAGAATACGTCACCGCGAGCGATGATTTGAACATGATGGAAATAGAGATCCCCGCCGCGTGGAGTGAAGTGGACGGCTCCCCTTGGGTATCTGGCGGCGAAATGTTCGGGGTGTCCATCTCGGCTGCAGCGGACCTGGAAAGCTTCTACAATTCCTGGTCCGAGTCCGGCGTTTTCTTTGGCGCCTCTCACAAGCTCGCACGCCTGGCCGGTTATGTTCAGGTGCTCGATGCAGAACGCGAATACTTCAGCCAGGACTGCCAGCTGGAAGGCCGCTATGACTATAACGATGCGATGTACCGGGGTAAGTACGACGTGTGGAACAATTGCGGTGGAACAGAGGCAACTGTCATTGTCATCTCCGCTGTGCCGAAAGACAACCCTACCGAATACCTGATTTGGTGGAGATCGTCGTCACCCAGGAAGCGGACCTGAAAGCCCTGGAACATATCGTGGATAGCTTCGTGGTGACCGGAGACCTGAAATCCCTGGAAGCACTGGCTCAGAAGTAAAAGAGTGCGTTATATGACCGGTTGGGACGAGGAATACTCGCCCCAACCGATTCTGGTTTTGCCAATAAAACCTTGAGGAAACAGATATAATCAGTGATTGAAGCCAGCGGTTCCGTTTATAAACCCATATCTCTCTTCCAGGAGCCTCCATATGGAAATTCTGGGCATCGACATTGGCGGATCGGGGATCAAGGGTGCACCAGTGGACACCGAGACGGGCGCATTGCTCGCCCCGCGCTACCGCATCCGCACGCCCAGGCCGGCCAAGCCCCGGCCGGTGGCGAAGACCGTAGCAGAGATCGCAAAACATTTCGATTGGCAGGGACCCATTGGCTGCGGGTTTCCAGCAGTCGTACAGCGTGGTGTGACTCTCACGGCGGCCAATGTCCACGATAAGTGGATCGGCGAGGATGCTGAAGCTCTACTCACCGAACAGACTGGTTGCCCGGTGCGGATGATCAATGATGCCGACGCGGCCGGCCTGGCGGAGATGGCTTTCGGAGCGGGTCAGGGCCGGTTGGGCACCGTTGTGATCATTACGATCGGAACGGGTTTAGGCACCGCACTGTTCACCAACGGCCAGCTGGTACCCAATACCGAGTTTGGACATATCGAGATAAAAGGAAAAGATGCCGAGAAAAGGGCTTCCGACGCGACGCGCAAGCGTAAAAATCTCTCCTGGAAGAAATGGTCCAAGCGCCTGGATGAGTATTTGCGCACCATGGAGAGCCTGGTTTGGCCGGATTTGATCATCCTGGGCGGTGGGGTGAGCAAGAAGCACGAAAAATTCATCCCCCGGTTGTCGGTCCAGGCTGAGGTGGTTCCGGCCCAATTGCTCAACGAGGCCGGTATCGTCGGTGCGGCGCTGGCAGCCCAGTCACCGGTCAGGGAAGAGAATTAATTAATGGACTATGCCGCCTTCGGTCAACTTGCGCAGATCACTGAGCGCCGCCTCGATCTCGTCGACGCTTACCGGCCGGTTCTCATCCCGGTGCTGCAGCTCCCCGGACTTAGCCTTTTTCAGGGCAACCTCCCGGATGGTTACATTCTTCGCCAGGGCTTCTTTGACCAGTTTGGCCCCGGCTGAATAGCCGATCACAGGGTTAAGGGCCGTGATGACAATGGCGTTCTTCTCGAGCCAGCCTTCGGCTTTCTCCCGGTTGGCTGTCAGTCCGCGCACGCACTTTTCGGTAAATGCCCGGACGGCGCCGATGGTCACCTGCATCATTTCGAACAGGTTATGGGCGATGATGGGCATCATCACGTTTAGCTCCAGTTGGCCGGCCTGGGCCGCCAAGGAGACGGCCAGATCACAGCCCTGCACATGGAACATGGCCATATTGAGCATTTCCGCCAGCACCGGGTTGACTTTGCCGGGCATGATGCTGGATCCCGGCTGCACGACCGGCAAGTTGATCTCGTTCAATCCGGTGGATGGGCCGGAGGAAAGCAGGCGGAAGTCATTGGCGATGCGGGTCAGATCGATGGCCAGGGTGCGCAAGGAGGCGGAAAAACCGGCTGGATCGGCCATAGACTGCATCTTCTCAAACAGATTCTCCGAGGTATACAGCTTGATCCCGGTCAACACCGCGAGCTTTTTAACCATGCGAGGGTGATACTCCGGATGGGCGTTCAATCCGGTGCCGGTAGCGGTACCGCCGATTCCAAGATAGCGCAAGCCCTCGGCAGCAGCCCGGATGCGCTCACCGTCCCGTTCCACCGCCCGAGCGTAGCCGCTGAACTCCTGGCCCATGCGAATTGGCACGGCATCTTGCAAGTGAGTACGTCCCGACTTGACAATGTCATCAAACTGCTCGGCTTTCTCCTGCAAGGCGGCGGCCAGTTCGTCGACGGCCTTGGACAGTTCTTCCAATCGCCACAAGACTCCCAGACGGATAGCGGTAGGGATCGTATCGTTGGTGGATTGGGCCATGTTGACGTGGTCATTGGGATGCGCCCGGTACTCGCCCAGCTGGCCTCCCAGGATCTGAGTCGCCCGGTTGGCGATGACCTCATTGGCGTTCATGTTATGGCTGGTGCCAGCACCCGCCTGAAAGGGGTCCACCACAAATTGGTCATCCCACTTGCCGTCGATCACCTCTTGGGCGGCTTGCATGATCGCCTCAGCACGCTCATCGTCCAGAAGACCCAGTTCGCGATTCACCTCTGCCGCAGCGCGTTTAATCGTCGCCATCGACCAGATGAATGCCCGCCAGGGACGCAGGCCCGAAACGGGAAAGTTTTCGACCGCTCGTTGGGTCTGGGCACCGTATAACGCCTCCTTTGGGACGCGGATTTCACCCAGCGAGTCCCGCTCAATACGCGTTTCCATCGGATTTCCTCCAGAATATAGATGGTATTACCAGCTAAAAAGCCGTGACTGCTTTAGTATTGTACCCCTCTTGCCACTTTGATGAGCCGGGCTCGTGGTCTATTTGGGATTGCACCGATAGGGAATAAATACGCGGCTAACGTGAATCGGGTGCCGCCGTCAGGCCCAAACGCTCATAGATCGAGCTTGCCGCTTCACCGGTGGCCAGCGAGACAGAGGCGTGGAAAGGATCGATTTCAAACGGAACAGCTTGAACGGATTGCACCCCAATAACGCCCAGGGTGACCAGCAGCACTGCGCCTTTCCGGGCCTCTGGAGGCACGACCTGGTCAAAAAGAGCGTTGCCGAGACTGTAAGCCACCAGGGTAGAGCGGGAGCGACCGTGGCCCCGAAGCCATTCCACCGGTTGCAGAACGTGTGGGTGGTGACCCCATATTAAGTCAGCGCCAGCGTCCGCTAACGATTGCGCGATGTGGCGCTGACGTAAGGTGGGAATCGAGCGATATTCGAGACCCCAATGCAGCGATATCACCACCAGGTCGGCCCGAGCAGCCGCACTGACAACCGACCTCTGTGCCCAGATCAGGTCAAGTGGAGAGGTGACGTCTTCGAAGGCCAAAAACGCGATGCGGAGGCCCCCCACGGAACGCCACAATTGAGTTGGATCGGGCCCGATGAAAGCCAGGCCATGGTCCTTCAGGGCTGTCTGAGTAGCCTGCAGCCCGATAAGCCCGCAGTCCAGAGCGTGGTTATTGGCCAGAGAAAACACGTCGAGTCCGCTCTCCGAAAGCCCCTCGAGGAGTGGGGCCGCTAACGCCGGATCGGCCCGCAAGTCATAGCCTCGGCGGACCAGGGAGGCATTAGTGATTGGAGATTCCAGATTTGCCAGGGCCAGGTCGGCAGCGGACAAGACCGGCGCCAGCTCAAATAATTCCCCTCTCTCCCCGGGATAGGCAGAAGAAACCTGCGCCACCCCTCGCCCAAGCATCACATCGCCCAACAAAGCCAGCCTTACGGGTCGAGGGATTAGCGCGTTCGATCCCGTTTGCATCCATAGCAAGAGGCAAATTGCCAGAATTAGAAGGAGGCGCCGCATTTTGGCATTGTATTGCATCTCCGTACAGCCAAACGTTTACGGGGCGATGAAGCTGGAGGTCCAATATGGCAAGGGAGGCAGATCGCCGCTTTCAACCTTAGCCTGCCATTGCTCATCGGTCATGCGCTCGCTCGGGGCAACCGTGAATTCGTAATAGGAGAACACCGCGCCAACACCTATCCGGTAAGGTGCATCGGGTAGCACGACAAATACAGGCGCAGGTTCGCCGACACCCTCTTCCAGGACCACGAGGGTCATCAGGTCTGGCTCTACACCAGTGGCCACATCTGCTACCAGAGCAGCTTTTTGGTCGGTCAGATCGCGGCACATGCGCGGATCCTGTTCGGCACAATCGGAGGCTGCGATGGTCAGGGCCTCCAGTTGCCCACCATAATACTGGATACGCCAGTAGTCATCATCGCTCAGAACCTCGCCCGCCAGCTCCTTCTCGGCGGCTTGCTTCAGGAAGATGAGAAGATCCTCCAAATTTCGCAAATTTTCGTTGGTCAAATCGGTTAACAGATGGCGCGAGCTCAGGCCGTCGACGGTCATCTGGACCAGGGCCAGCAGCCGGGCATAGACTTCCGGGTTCGGCTCAACATAGCCATGCGGAGGTCTTTCCGGAGCGCCAGCGCCCATCTCGGCCATCACCTGCTTGGCGTACAGGATGGTATCGTGCTTGAGTTCTGTCCACGAAGCAAGCGAGGTGTTCAACTCTTTGCGGGTCCAGGCTTGAGTCTGCATGAAGGGTGGGTACGGATCGCCTTTGGGTTCCAGCAAGGGCTCGAAACTATACAGCCAGGACCAATACAGGTTTTGCGTCCAGGAATCTAAGCTCAGAGCGGCGATCTCTGTGCGCATTTTCTCCATTTGGGTATCATAATTAGCGTACTGGTCTTCGCCCATTTCCTCCAGTATGCCCAAAGCTTCGTCCGAACCCAGCGCGGCGAAGAAATCGAGGGCTTTGGGGAGTCCACGGGGATTATCCAGCGTACCTACATTACGCCAGATGAGTTGTCCGAAAACATATTGATCCAGGGTGAAACGCTGGCCCATGAACCGGAAACCCTGGGTGGCCTCCTCTTTATCCTCCCATATCCATACCCACATTGAATTGATCTGAGGTGGGGGAAGTTTACGGGCAGCTTGAACAAATTGCTCCAGTTTGGCATCGCCGGCAAAAGCTTGCGGTCCGGCATCTACGCCAAAAATCTGGTCAGAGAGGGCGCCGTACTCAAAATAGGACAGGTCATCAGCCTTGCCAACAATAAACACGGTTGGTTCGTAAATGTCGCGCCACAGCTGCACCGCGGGAGCGCCATCGCCCGCCTGGGCAGTCCGCAGGGCCTGAACAACCAGCAGAGCCCGCTGGGTCTCGAAGTTATCGCGCAGACGGAAGGTCAGGCGACCATACCACATCATCGCCCGGAAGTAGCGCTGCAGCGCCTCGCTGCGAGTATAGTGCCCGCGCGGGACGTACTGGCTGTAATCTTCAACCAGCTTTTTGTCCTCGGGGAGGTCAGGCCGGTCCCAGATTGGCGAAATATCCGCGCCAGCATGGGCGTTGATCAGGGAAAGCTCAGCATTCACAAGGTCTTTCACTGGTTCTGGAACCGCCTCCGGCAGGCCAAGAAGTTGAGCTGCCACCGCGAAAAAGGCCAGATTGCGGCGCGCTGGCTCTTCCAGCGAGCTGCCTTGAAGCGCCTGGTATTGCTCCAGGCTGGTGGAAAGCATCGCTGTGGTCAGCTGTTCCAGATCCGTGATAAAGTGCTCGCGCTCCAGGTCTCGCAGCATTTTGTCGAAGATCAGGTGGTAGACATGGAAGACCGAGTCGGTGGTCACAAAGATCGGCTGCTCAAGATAACGCTGGGATTCGTAGAACTGGTAGAACTCCCTGAATTTACCCGGCTCTGGTGGGACGACCACAAAACCATTGGCGGAGAGCAGTTCTCGTTGAGCGGAAGATAAGTCGGTGCCGTCGAGACCAGCAACCGATCCCAGGTCAATGGGCAGACTGTAGGCCGCAACTGGCTGGCCGGGCAAGGCGACCGCAGGGACCTGGTAGTTAGCAAAGGCAGGTCCGTAGATGTCAGCCTGTTCTTGGGGAGCGCCTGGGGTTTCCAGGGCCTCCGTTGGGACAGGCTCCACAGACGGAGTAGCCGCAGCCAAAGGCGCTGCAGTTTGGGTGGCTCCGGGGAGCACGCTGGTTGGCGTAGGAGAGATCTGTGGGGTCGGGGTGAGTGGAGCGGTGCAGTTCCCCAGGAGCAGCGAAAACAAGAGTAAGCCAGAAGAGATGTGCCTTGGTTTCATGGTTGGGTTCCTTTGCAGGTAGAGGGAAACAGGGGATCGGTGCCGGTATTCTTGGTGCCTCAGTGACGGAGGGCGAGGATGTTCAAAATCCTTCCACCACAATTAGCTAATTTCGAGTCAGGATGAAGGCGGAACCAAGAGGGTCGAATTGCACTTCCATGGAGCGAAAACGGCCGGCTTGCCGGTCGAGGAGGTCGAAGCCAAAGCCATTCCATCCCCATACCGTCAAGGCCGAAGCTGGTTCACACAGGGTGGCATCGTAGTCGCCTTCCAGCGCGACGAGTTCCTGCCAGCCATCTCCGTCCAGGTCAGCCGGGGCGATGGAAAGCAAGGGTTGGGCTAACGCAGATCCGGCCCATACTTCACGATAGGCGTTGCCTACCCAGCCGATCAAGACCAAGTGACAACTGAACCCATCGACGTTATGGAATCCGTTGATCCGCCCGCCGTAAGGCAAGAAGCGATCGATGGGCCAGGGTTGAAAAGGACGCCAGACCAGCAGAGCAACTTCCCAGCGGCGGTCGCGGTTCAGGTCCGCAAACCTGGCTGAACGCACTTGCCAGGTTTGCGGCGAAATCCAAACCGGGTTGCCGCCGGAGGCGATAACGGCGCGCGCCCCAACGATGGAGACAGTCTCGGGGGAGCCGTCCCCATCCAGGTCTGCGCTCTTTGGAGGATCGACCGGGAAGGAGCGAAGAATGACCGAAATTGGACGTAATCCGGACGATGAAAACCCCCAAGAATGAATGCCAGCCGGTGAAATTCCAGTTAGCGCCGGAAGAGCCAGCAGGAAAAGCACCCAGATCCCTTTTACACGCACGCTTTGATTGTACACCAATTCACAGGCAAAATCAACGCATATGAGCGCAGCGGGTGTACTCAAATGTTGTTAGCGGGTTTGGGTGTTCGGGGCGGGGTACCCCGCCCCGAACACCCAAACCCAACAACTTTCCCCCATGCGACAAATGTACTATTGACAAGATTGGACCTTTTTTCTAAACTCAGAAAACCTTGCGAGGTCATTTTCATCAGGCCCGGAGCAAACTATAAGGCACGCTGCTGTTTACATTGCAGGTGGGAATTTACAGCACACGATTAAATCACCCCTCCATATCCGCGTTCAATGCTCATTTAAGTCAAGGAAATTCTCGCCTCGCAGGGAAAGCACACCGGCCCAAGCTCGCTGTCGCAAGTGAGCGTGATGGACAAATTTCCAAAAGGAGTAGGATATGAGACACTCGATTCGTCTAGTAGCAACTCTAACCTCGTTGGTCCTGTTGAGCGCTGGATTGATAGGCCCGGCCCTGGCCAGCCCTGATGATGGCGCTGTCACAGACCAACCATATATTCGCCAGGATGGTGGCAGCGACGATACCATCGCTTCTTGTAGCGACGACACTTCCACGGTAGAACCCGGGGATGATGGAGGCGGAAACCGCCAGCAGAACGAGCCGAGCGTTGCGATCAACCCTGGGGATCCGAGCATGATGGTGGCCGGTTCCAACGACTACTGCACAGTGGAGACCACCGGCGATTCCTGGCTGGGATTCTACGTCTCCGAAGATGGGGGCGAGACCTGGGTCAACTCCCTCAACCCGGGCTACCCCACCGACACCAGCGCCGAAGGACAGGCCTCCCCGATCTTCGGACGGGCCGGAGCCTCGGGTGACCCCATTATGGATTGGGATAACGAGAACCGTTTGTTCTATGGAGGTATCTCGTTCAACCGCACCCAGCCAAATCCGAGCGGTTTGATCACGCCAACCAATGGCGACATGATCGTGTCCACCTGGGAACGCGATCCAGGATCGCCCCTGGGTATGAAATACCTGCGCACGGTCGTTGTGGGGAAAGGCACTCCCAGCGCGTTCTTCCTAGGGCGTTTCAATGATAAGCCCTCACTCCGGGTGGACGATTGGGAGGGCAGCCCCCATAATGGCAATGTGTACGTGGCCTGGACGCTCTTCCCGGGTGGCGGCCAGGACCAGGTCCTGTTCTCTCGCTCCACAGATCACGGAGCGACCTTCTCCAAGCCTATCAAGATCTCCAAGGCGGTGGCTAACGCCCAAGGCAGCGACATCGCCGTGGCGCCCGATGGCACCATCTATGTTGTATGGCGCCAGTTCAGTTTCGTTTCCAGAGGGGTTAACGATGCCATCCTGTTCGTCAAGTCCACAGATGGCGGCCAGCACTTCAGCGATCCGCAGACGGTGAGCGCGATCATACCCTACGACCGGAGTGATCGCTATGTGAGTGGGGGCGGGGCGCGCGACTGCGGCGACGGCCCCTTCCTGTGCGAGACCGACTTCGTCTTCCACCGCCAGGATTCACTACCCCAAGCCGTGGCAGATGTCGCGGGCAACCTGTATGTAACCTGGGAGCAGCTTATTCCGGCGGCGGACAATGGCGACACCTACCACCCCGATGGGCAATCCCAAGTCGTGGTTGCTAATTCCAGCGATGGCGGCGAATCCTGGGGCGCTCCGGTAGCGATTGACCCGAAAGGGACCGGACACCAATGGTGGCCCAACCTGGAGTATGACCGGGAGACGGGCACCATCGTGGCGATCTACTACGATTCGAGCGCCGATCCTTCTTACTCTGTAAACCGGCCTCCGGGCAACGAGGCCGATGGGACCAGCGTTTGCGGCGTGCCCGGATCGGCGGTCTGCGACGTGCTCAACACCTATATCGCCACATCCTCGGATGGGCTCTCGTGGGCGCCAACGCCAGTCAGCTCAGTGGGGCACCAACCCGAATACGAGATGTTCGGCAACCGGGACATCCCCTTCCATGGCGATTACCTGTGGATCGATGCTAACGGCGGGACTGTCTTTGGAGTGTGGACGGATAACCGGGACGTCGTACCCGGCGAAGACCCACGCGAAGAAACGCAGGACGGTTTCGACGTGCTCCAGTGTCGCGTGTTGATGGAGGATGGCACATTCGGAACGGATAACTGCCCGAATGCGGGCGGCCTGAACCAGAAGATCTATGGCGCTGGCATGAGCCTGCCGTAGAATCCGAGGACTATTTGCCGCACGGCCTTCCTGTATCTCAGAGGGTCTGGCACGTCAAGGTGGAGGTGCCAGACCCTTTTCGCGTGTTGCACGGACGGACTGGAGCGCTCATCCCTTTGACCTAGGAAAAATTTCGGTCAATTGACCAGTTCCGAAATCCACCTTTCGAAGGATACATAATTTACACCTCGGGGATAAACTCGGGATAGTTCAAGACCGGAGCTGGTGAGAAATGATCTCCAAGCCGGTGGAGAAAACAACTATCCAAAGAGAGGTGTAACATGTTTTCAATATCCAAGAGCATACCCCTGACAAAACTCACAACCGCCGTTCTGGCGTTGGCTCTCCTGATTGGAGGGCTGGGCGCCACGGTCCAGCCGGCTCAGGCGAGCGTGG
>DASQQR010000166.1:0-9023 GCA_035643335.1 Anaerolineales bacterium | reverse complement strand
GCTGGTCATCCTGGTGATCGGGTTCTTTACGCTGGCCGGATTAGCGGTCGTGCAACAACTACAAAACCTGGTCAAAGTAGTCCAGACCTTCGTAAATAGTTCGCTGCCTCAATTACTTGAAGAATATTCGAACCGTCAATTTACTTTCGGCCCGTTACCCTTTCAGTTCAGCCTGAACCAGTTTGATCTGCAATCTGCTACAGATCAGCTCATTTCTACTTTGCAGGGCATGTTGGGGCGGGTCGGGACCCTGGTGGGTTCCTTTGCCAGAGGCGCGGCGACGACCTTCGGCTGGGGATTATTTACACTGATCATCTCGTACTTCCTGCTGGCCGAAACCGGCCAGGTCTCCAACGAAGTGGTTCGCATCGAAATCCCAGGCTACGATCGCGACCTGCGGAGATTAGGCGGGGATTTGGCCGGGATCTGGAATGCTTTCTTGCGCGGGCAACTGATTATCTTCATTATGGTCATCATCCTTTACACGCTGCTGCTGACCATTCTGGGGGTCCAATACGCGCTGGGCATTGCCATCCTGGCAGGACTGGCTCGCTTTGTCCCCTATATTGGCCCGCTCATCACGTGGATTGTGACCATTCTTGTCACTTTGTTACAGGGGGGCAATCATTTCGGTCTACCAGCCTGGCAGTTCACGATCCTGGTAGTTGGGCTGGCAATATTGCTGGACCAGATTCTGGACAATATGGTGACGCCGCGTTTTCTCGGCCGTACTCTGGGAGTTCACCCTGCGGCGGTCCTGGTGGCGGCCCTGATCGCCGCCAATCTCATCGGCATCATCGGATTGGTGCTGGCAGCTCCCGTGCTGGCAACCCTCAAGCTGCTCGGCCGGTACACCCTCCGCAAGATGTTCGACCTGGATCCCTGGCCCGAGACCGATCAGGACATGCGCCCGATAGAAATGCCCGGTTCCCGCACCGTGGAACGCTTACGGGAATGGCTTCAATCCTTGAATCAGATGATTAAGAATAAAGATGAGTAAAGGAGCACCAATTGGGGGGCGAAGCACTTCCAGGCCAACTCTGCGCGCATTAAATAGCCAGCTGGGGTTGCTCGTAGAGCTGTTCGCGGATTTCGATCACCTGGCGACGAAGCCGATCATCGCGCTCCAAAAGATCGGCGATTTTATCACAGCCATACATAACGGTGGTGTGATCTCTGCCACCCAGGGTCTCACCGATTTGAGGCAGGGAGATATTTGCCTCCTCGCGGAGTAAATACATGGCGATTTGGCGCGGCAGAGCCACCTTGCGGGCACGTCCACGACCCAACATCTCATCCATAGGAACGCCAAACTTCTCCGCGACTGTGCGGACCACGTCATCGGCCTGGACCTCGGTACGGCGGGGTAATAAGTCTGCCAAGGCTGAATCAACCAGTTGGGCCGAGAGGGGGAGGCCACTCAGGTCGGCGTAAGCCACCACGCGAGTCAGGGCGCCCTCCAATTCACGAATATTGGATTGCACCCGGCGTGCGATCATCTCCATAAATTCAGCCGGCAGCCGCCGTCCGGCTCGTTCAGCTTTAGAACGCAGGATAGCCAGGCGAGTCTCGAAATCGGGCGGTTGGATATCTGAAGTCAAGCCCCATTCAAAGCGTGAGCGCAGGCGCTCCTCCAGCGTGACGAGGGCCTTTGGAGGGCGATCCGAGGAGATCACGATCTGTTTATCTTGCCCATGCAATGTGTTGAAGGTGTGGAAGAATTCTTCCTGGGTAGATTCTTTGCCGGCGATGAATTGGATGTCATCGATCAGGAGGATGTCAATCCGCCGATATTTATCGCGGAAAGCTTGTGTGGTGTGGGAACGAATGGCGTTGATTAGATCATTGGTGAATTCTTCGGATGAAACATATAAGACTTGCAGGCCATCTTGTGAACACCTGTTGCCAATAGCATGCAACAGGTGCGTCTTTCCCAGCCCGACGCCGCCGTAGAGGAATAGTGGATTATAAGCTTGAGCCGGGTTTTCCGCCACCGCCAGCGAAGCGGCGTGGGCCAGACGATTGCTCGGACCAACAACAAAGTTTTCAAAAGAATAACGCAGATTCAAGGAGGAGCAGATAATCTGATTCGTTTCCGGTTGGGTGGCGTCATCATACTCGGCCTCATCAATCTCGTCATTTACCTCAAAATCATGCCAAACAATAAACCTTGTGTCCACCGAACGATTCATGATGCCAGTTAACAAGCGCTTGACCGTGCTGGATAGGCGGTTATCCAACCAGTCACGAGCATAGGCGTTTTGCACACCGATGATGAAGGCGCCGTCTTCGTAGGAAATTAGTTCCGCATCTCTGACCCATGTATCGTAGGCTGCTTTGGGCATGTCCATCTGCAACTGACCTAAGGCAGCCTGCCAGGCTTGCTCGGCTTTCATTACGCACCTCCTCCAAGGTATATTGTAAATTCGTTGTTCAACCAACCGGCAAGAAACCCCTGACAACCACCGGAATATCACAGCGGTTGGAGCCTAATCAAGTCCTGCGAATACTTCTCTGAAATATATCGTCGATGGCGGATGTACCCCCCAATTCATCACCTGTTATATACGACGATAAGTGTAACTTGCAGCCTGTATTCTAGCAGAAGAGTGGGCCGAATTGCAAGCCATTTAACCTACGGAAACCTAAAAAAAACGAATACTTTAAGATTTCGAATCTTAAAAAGGCCGCCGCGCGCCCCAGAGGAATCCAACAAATTCCTTACAAAAGCGCCACCCAAAGATGGGGGGCAAATCGACGCAGCTCCCCACATATGCCATCCAATAATCAGAATATCCAGGCGAATAACGCTTGAGAGTCCCGAATGTTAAAAATTCGAGATCTCAGGTTTTTATTTACTTCCAAGACCAGGCCCAAATTTTGGAATCTCTTCGATTTTCATGAATTTTGATATCCCTCCTATGTATTGTTAACGATATTCTTGTGTTAATTCGGTATCATAATCTCACAAGACCTTGAACATTGAGAGGAGAAACTTATGGCGAAGATTATTGGTATTGATTTAGGTACTACGAACAGCGTCGTGGCCGTTATAGAAGGCGGTGATCCAACCGTAATTCCAACAGCGGAGGGTTCACGTTTGCTGCCCTCCGTGGTTGCATTTAACAAAAACAGTGAACGACTGGTCGGACAAACAGCTAAGAGGCAGGCGGTCATTAATGCCGAGAATACGATTTATTCGATTAAGCGCTTTATGGGCCGCCGATATGATGAGGTCGAAACCGAGCGTGCGATGGTGCCCTTCCAGGTAATTCGTGCTCCGGCAGGAGACGCCAGGGTGAAAATCCCCGTCACAGGACGTGAATACAGTCCTCAAGAGATCTCGGCAATGATCCTGGGTAAATTGAAAGCCGATGCTGAAGCATACCTGGGTGAACAGGTTAACAAAGCGGTAATCACCGTACCGGCGTATTTCAACGACAGCCAGCGCCAGGCAACAAAAGATGCCGGAAAGATCGCCGGATTGGAAGTGCTGCGGATCATTAACGAACCGACTGCGGCGGCCCTTGCATATGGATTGGACAAGAAAGAAAACGAGACCATTCTGGTCTTCGACCTGGGCGGCGGCACGTTTGACGTATCCATCCTGGATGTCGGTGAGGGCGTGATCGAAGTCAAAGCCACTCACGGCGATACTCACCTGGGCGGTGATGACTGGGATGAACGTATTGTCAATTATGTTGCGGATGAATTCCAAAAAGAACAGGGTATCAATTTACGCAAAGACCGGCAGGCCCTCCAACGCCTGCGGGAAGCCTCTGAGAAAGCCAAGATTGAGCTTTCCAGCGTGATGGAAACCGAGATTAACCTGCCTTACGTCACCGCGGACGCTTCCGGCCCAAAGCACCTGCAAATGAAACTGACGCGCGCCAAATTCGAGCAGCTCACCGAGGACCTTGTCGAGCGATTGCGTGGTCCCTTCAACGCGGCATTGAAGGACGCAAGTTTGCAGGCGGCGCAGGTCGACGAAGTTGTATTGGTCGGTGGCGCCACCCGAATGCCAATGGTGCAAGACCTGGTGCGTTCACTGACAAGCAAAGAACCGCACAAGGGGGTCAACCCCGACGAGGTTGTTGCGGTTGGCGCGGCGATCCAGGCCGGCGTACTGGCTGGCGAAGTGAAGGATGTTTTGCTGCTGGATGTCACCCCGCTTTCCCTGGGTGTAGAGACTCTGGGCGGCGTGATGACCACCTTGATCGAGCGCAACACCACTATTCCGGTGAAAAAGTCAGAGACCTTCTCCACGGCGGAGGACAACCAGACCGCAGTTGACGTGCATGTCTTGCAAGGTGAACGGCCGATGGCTGCGGATAACATGAGCCTGGGGCGCTTCCGGCTAGAGGGCCTCCCGCCCGCACCCCGGGGCATACCCCAAGTCGAGGTGACCTTCGACATTGACGCCAATGGAATCCTGAACGTATCGGCGAAGGACAAGGCGACAGGCAAAGAACAAAAAGTTACGATCACTGCCTCCACTAACTTGAGCAAGAACGAGGTTGAAAATATGGTTCAGGAGGCTCGCCAACACGAGGCCGAAGATCGTAGACGCCGTGAATTGGTTGAGGCTCGCAACACTGCTGACAGCATCGCTTACCAGACCGAAAAGACTCTGCGCGACCTGGGCGAGAAAGTCCCGGCCGGAGAGCGCCAGAATATCGAGGGCAAAATCAAATCCCTCCGTGAGGCAATCAAAGGTGACAATATCGATCAAATCAAACGCCAAACGGATGAACTGCAGAACGCCTTCCATGCACTCAGCCAGCAGCTGTATGCACAGCAGCAAGGTCCAAGCGGTGGTTCTTCAGGAGACGGAAATGGTCGCGGACCCGAGGGGCCCGAGGATGAAGGTGAAGTAGTTGAGGGCGAATTCCGCGAAGCCTAACATCGATTCAAGAGGGATCTGGGGCTGTCCAGGGTAACCCCGGCCCTCCAAAAAAACGCAACCCACCGTCCCAAATGGGGCAAAAGCTCCATGGGGACGGTGGGTTATTTTTGCGATTTTTATGGACTGCTTGCCCATTCCGCCGGCCATGGCTATAATCATGGCATGAGTTCAGAGTCATCGCCCTCGGTGGGTCACTTTTTACCCGCAGCTTTTATTCTCGCTATCAGCGGCTGGGTGGGGCTTTTTTTCCTGATTAATTACACTTTGCCAACCGTTGGTCCGCGCTGGCTGTTTTTCTTTTTGGGAGTTCTGGCCCTGACAGGGACAGCCCTCCCGATTGTCGCTTTTCTCAACCGCCGTTTCCAGTCCAACCCTCCGGCCAACTCCGTGGTGATCGTGCGCCAATCCATCTGGGTGGGCGTGTATGGCGCGACCCTTGCCTGGCTCCAAATAGGCCGGGCGCTCACCCTGGCCCTGGCAGTACTGCTTGCTCTGGGGCTTATCGTAATCGAGTGGTTGCTGCGCCTGCGCGAGCGCAGCCAGTGGAACCCATAGCGAGATCGAATCATGCCCTTTCTACTGGGACTTCAATGAATGATCTGCGATCCATCCCTGCCGTGGATCAGCTTTTGCAGGAGCAAAGCGCTCTCGACTGGGTCGAAACCTTTGGACGCCCACTCACGCTCCAGGCAATTCGCGACATCCTGGACGAAGTAAGGACAGAATATTCGGTAGGCAGCCCTGTTCCCGAGCGAGAGATTCTACTAGAGCGTGTGCAAACCAGGCTGGCTGGCTGGACCACGCCCACGCTTCGGGGGGTGATCAACGCTTCGGGCGTCATCCTGCACACTAACCTTGGCCGGGCACCGCTCAGCCCGTCCGCACTGAAAGCCATTGAAGAGATATCGGACGGATATTCCAATCTTGAGTATGATCTGGACCGGGGCCGCCGGGGATCGCGAACCATCCACGCGGAGGCATTCCTGAGACAAATCACTGGAGCAGAAGCTGCCTTGGTAGTAAACAACAACGCGGCAGCTGTCCTTCTGGCCTTGACGGCGCTCGCGCGCCGTAGAAATGTGATCATCGCCCGTTCTCAACTGGTGGAAATCGGTGGAGGTTTTCGGGTTCCCGACGTGATGAAACAATCTGGAGCCCGGTTGACCGAGGTGGGCACGACGAACCGTGTACATTTATCCGATTATGAGCAGGCTTTGGCGGAACACAGAGCAGCGCTGATCATGCGGGCTCACCGTTCGAATTTTCAGATCGTTGGCTTTACCAGCGAGCCAACCCTGGATGAAATCGCTGGAGTAGCTCACCGGGCAAATATCCCGGTAGTAGATGATCTCGGCTCGGGGTCATTGCTGGATACCGCTCGCTATGGATTGGGACACGAGCCAATGGTGCAGGAATCCTTATCTGCGGGAGCGGACCTGGTTTGCTTTTCCGGGGACAAATTGCTGGGTGGACCGCAAGCTGGCATCCTCGTCGGGCGCCGGGACTTGGTAGACAAGCTCAAAAAACACGCTCTGACGCGTGCCATCCGCGCAGACAAGTTATGCCTCGCCGCGCTTTCTGCCACGTTGCTTCACTATCTAAAAGACGAGGCTGAACAGGAGGTTCCCATCTGGCGCATGATCTCCACACCGCTGCGGCGGATACATGAGCGCGCTGACCGGTGGAGGAAGATGCTTGGTGCAGGTGAGGTCGTCGCAGGCCAATCCACGGTTGGAGGCGGCAGCCTGCCGGGCGAGACCCTGGCGACGTTTCTACTGAGCTTGAATGTTAGCAGCGTAAATCGCAGCCTGACCCAGTTGAGACATGCTGATATCCCTGTCATCGGTCGAGCCCAAGAAGACCGGCTGTTGCTCGATCCACGCACTGTATTGCCCGAACAGGACGGCCAGCTTCTGGAAACCTTAAAGGCCATTGTGAAAGGAGAGTAATTAGCCGCATGAAATCTGATCTTGACGAACTGATGCGAACCAAGGGCTTTGACGCAATTCTCATCACCGGACCAGCCCAACACAATCCCGCCATGGTCTACCTTACCGGTGGCGCCCATCTCACTTCTGGCGACTTAATCAAAAAGCAGGGCGAAGAACCTATTCTTTTTTACAACTCGATGGAACGGGAAGAAGCTGCCAAAAGCGGTCTTAAAACTAAGAGCCTCGACGATTACAAATACCGGGAGTTGTTGCAACAGAGTGAGGGCAATCAGCTGCGAGCCACGGTGCTGCGCTACCAAAAAATGCTCGAAGACCTTGGCCTGGTCAAAAGTCATATCGCGGTGTACGGTAAGATCGACGCCGGTTCGGCGTATGCCATCTTCTCCGGTCTGGAAAATGTGCTTCCAGAGTTGACCATCACTGGTGAATTGACCGATTCGGTCCTGTTACAGGCCATGGCAACGAAGGATGAGAGTGAGATCGAACGTATCCGCAAGATGGGGCAAATCACCACGGAGGTGGTCGAAAATGTGGCAGACTACCTGACCTCCCAGAAGGCTAAAGACGACGCGCTGGTCAAATCGAACGGAGAGCCGGTGAAAATCAGCGATGTGAAAAGCCGGATAAACCTGTGGCTGGCAGAGCGCGGTGCCGAGAACCCCGAGGGAACTATCTTTGCCACCGGGCATGATGCTGGGGTACCCCACAGCAGCGGAAATTCCGAGGATGCCCTAAGATTGGGTGAGACGATCGTCTTTGATATCTTTCCGTGCGAAGCTGGGGGCGGCTATTACTACGATTTCACGCGCACCTGGTGCTTGGGATACGCACCGGACGAGGTCCAGCAAATTTACCAGGATGTCTATGACGTCTACCACCAAATCATGGGTGAGTTAAAGGCAAATAGCCCATGCCAGGAGTACCAGGATCGGGCTTGCGAGCTGTTCGAGGCAAAGGGCCATCCCACGGTGAAAAGCAATCCCCAAACCGAGGAAGGTTATGTGCACGGTTTAGGTCACGGCCTCGGATTGCACGTTCATGAGAGGCCCTGGTTCGGACGCAATTCAACCCAGGACGATCTTCTGGCGCCCGGCGTTGTGGTCACGATCGAACCGGGATTATATTATCCGGACCGGGGAATTGGCGTACGGCTTGAGGATCCTGTTTGGGTGCGTCCGGATGGAGAGATGGAAATCCTGGCAAAATATCCGTTGGACCTGGTCTTGCCGGTCAAAAGATACTGAAAACTGAAAATCATGAGTGAAAAACGACCCCAAGCAATCCAAGAAAATGTTATGCCCGAAGCACGTATCCTGGGAATCGAGACTTCTTGCGATGAAACCGCTGCTGCGGTAGTAGAAAACGGACGCGTGATCTTGTCCAGTCCGGTTGCCTCTCAGGCCGGCTTGCACGCCAAATATGGGGGGGTTTTTCCGGAGGTGGCGTCGCGCCAGCACATTCTCACCATTTACCCGGTCATCGAGCAGGCCCTTCAAGACGCACACCTGACCCTGAATGATGTTGATGCCATCGCGGTGACGCGCGGCCCTGGCCTGTCGGGCTCCCTCGTTGTCGGGATTAACGCCGCCAAAGGTCTGGTGCTGGGCAGTGATCTGCCACTTATTGGCGTCAACCACCTTGAAGGACACATCTATTCGGCCTGGCTTTATTTTGCCGATCATTCTCCAGTTCCCGAGCCGCAGTTTCCCCTTCTGGCATTGATCGTTTCGGGAGGACACAGCGAGCTAATCCTGATGACCGATCACCTGGTATACGAACGCCTGGGAGGGACGCTGGACGACGCGGCCGGAGAAGCATTCGATAAAGTGGCGCGGTTGTTAAGCTTGACGTATCCGGGCGGCCCGGCTATCCAGGCAGCCTCTGATGGAGGCAATCCCCAGGCATTTGACTTCCCGCGTGCCTGGCTGGAAGACACTCGGGACTTCTCCTTCAGCGGGTTGAAGACCGCCGTGATGCGCGAGGTACGCAAATTAGAATCCAGTGGCTTTCCCCTGCCCACGGCGGATCTGGCAGCCAGCTTTCAGGCTGCTGTCGTAGACGTATTGGTGGGCAAAACGCTATCAGCTGCCAGGGAATTCAAAGCCAAGGAAATACTGATCGCCGGCGGAGTCTCAGCCAATATACTTTTGCGCCAGGCGATTGAA
>DASQQR010000165.1:0-4759 GCA_035643335.1 Anaerolineales bacterium | reverse complement strand
GGTGTGTTGCGCCTGGGGATGACCTTCCCACTCCCGCCCAGGCTGCTGCGAGATTTCTGCTCTCACTATGAAAAGGTGTACGTGGTGGAAGAGGGGGAACCGTTCATCGAGGAATACATGCGTAATCTAGGCATCACCAATGTTCTTGGGAAGGATCTGTTTGGGGTAATCGGGGAATATTCACCCGGACGCCTGCAGGAGGCATTAGGTGGTCCGGGGTTGCCCGTGCCTTTCAACGACAATATCACTTTGTTGCCCCGTCCGCCGATGTTCTGCATTGGTTGCGGGCATCGCACCGTCTTCGCTGCCCTGCGGCAGCTGAAGGTTACCGTCGCCGGGGATATCGGCTGCTATACCATGGGCGCCCTACCTCCCTTCGAGGCGGAGCACACTACTTTCTGCATGGGAGCCAGCATCGGTACCGCTGTGGGTTTAGAGAAAGCCGGGCACGAGCGGGTCGTTGCTGTGATCGGCGACTCTACCTTCGTCCACGCGGGCATCCCGCCGCTGATCGATGCGGTCTATAACGGGAGCAATCTGAGCCTCGTCATTTTGGATAACTCGGCTACGGGTATGACCGGCGGGCAGCCCCATCCAGCGGCAGGCAAGAACGCCAAAGGCGAGACCGCCCCAAAATTGGACCTAGTCGCAATTGTCAAAGCCACGGGTGTCGAACATGTCAATGTGGTGGACACCTGGCAGCGCAAGGAGGTCTTCCGCACGCTGCGCAAGGCGCTGTCCCACAAGGGACCTGCTGTGGTCATTGCCCAAGGGCCGTGCCAGCAGCTTCCGGAAATGAAGCACCGGGAACTGATCCCCTTTACCGTTGAGGAGGGATTATGCACCCAATGCGAGGCATGTTTTAAAGTGTGGTGCCCGGCGATTAAACGTAGCGCCAACGATTTCCCGTACATTGTTCCTGAAGAATGTACTGCCTGTACGGTGTGCGCTCAAGTATGTCCCACCGAGGCCATTCACCTGGTGGATATGCTGGTGGCGGCGTGAAGGAGGTGGGCATGAGTAAAGTTTATAGTTTGTTGTTTGCCGGTGTAGGAGGCCAGGGTTCGCTGCTCATCGCCGATACTACTTCTCTGGCTGCGGTTCAAGCAGGCTACGATGTCAAGCAAACCGAAGTGCATGGTGTGTCCCAGCGCGGCGGGAGCGTCGAGACTCACGTCCGTCTTGGGGAGAAAGTATACTCTCCGCTGGTCACGCCGGGGCAGGCGGACGTGGTCGTTAGCCTGGAGAAGCTCGAGGCCCTGCGCTTTGCACACTTCGCCGACCCCGAATATGGTGCCATCCTGGCCAACGATTTTGAGATCGTGCCTGCCTCGGTATCCGATGCGGAGGCGCTCTATCCCCATCACGTGTTCGAGTATTTGAACGAAAAGGGGTTGCGGGTGATCACCCTACCGGCTTCGCGAATGGCCCGGGATTTGGGCGATGGCCGTATGGCTAATGTCGTCTTACTAGGGGTTCTCTCCAAATTATTGCCCATCCCTGTCGAGGTTTGGGAAAAGACGCTCCACATGCGCATTCCCAAACGCTACCTTGAGGGCAACTTGAAAGCGTTTGCCGCCGGACGAGGGATAGTCACATAGTCAAGTAGTCGAGTGGTCGATTAGTCAAATAGTAGGACTACCAGACTACAAGACTACCCAACTACCAGACTACGGGCGGTTTTCGCCCGCCTTGACCAAAGGAGCATGTTATGTTAGAGACCGATTTCGACACCACTAACCTTATCTATGACTGGAATACCGTAGCGGCCGGCCCCCGGCCCGATCGCCAGATTCTGGTCACCGACGAAACCTTGCGCGATGGCCTGCAATCCCCTTCGGTGATCCACCCTGATATTCAGGACAAGGTTTATCTGCTGTACTTGATGCGCGATCTGGGGATTGACGCCGCCGACTTAGGGCTCTGCGGTGCAGGAGAGCGTTTCAAATATCATGTCACCGTTCTGGCGCGGGAGATCGCCGACCAGCGCATGCCCATCCAACCGCAGAGCGCGGCGCGCACGATGCTAACGGATATCGCCCCCATCATTGACGCTTCGGAGGAGGCTGGAATCCCCATAGAGGCATGCATCTTTTTGGGTACCAGCCCCATCCGCCAATACGCTGAGGGTTGGGACCTTCAATTTCTGCTTGAGAGAGCCGAGGAATCGGTGCGTTTTGCAGCCGAACACGGCTTGCCAGTCATGTTCGTTACCGAAGATACTACCCGGGCTCATCCCGACACGATCTGGGAGGTGTACCGAGCGGCGATTGAGGCCGGCGCCCAACGCATTTGTATCTCTGACACGGTGGGGCACGCCACTCCAGAAGGTGTGCGTGCCCTGGTTTCATACCTGCGTGCCAAGGTGGATGAGGTTAATCCCGAAATTGGTCTGGATTGGCACGGGCATCGTGATCGCGGCATGGACATCATCAACACCCTGGCGGCGGTCGAAGCCGGCGCGGATCGCGTCCACGCGTGTGGCTTGGGGATCGGTGAGCGCAGCGGGAACACTCCCATGGAATTGCTATTGGTCAATCTCAACCTGTTAGGCTGGGCGCAGCGAGACTTAACCAAGTTGCCCGCTTACTGCCAGGTGATTGCGGAAAAGTGTGGCGCCGTGGTTCCGTTCAACTACCCAGTAGTTGGTGCGGATTCGTTTCGGACATCTACAGGTGTTCACGCGGCCGCGGTGGTAAAGGCCTTGAGCAGGAGCGACACATGGTTATCTGACCGGGTCTATTGCGGTGTGCCAGCCAGCATGGTAGGCCGCACCCAGGGTATTGAGATTGGGCCCATGTCCGGTGAGCATAATGTGCGTTTCTACCTGCGCCAGCGAAATATTGAAGAGCATCCCGTCTTTGTGGAGAAGATTCTGGCCGCTGCCAAGCGATCCAACAAGCTGCTCTCTGAGGATGACGTCATGCGCATGGTCACCGTGATGCGCCAGCGCCTCAAAAGTGGGCGTGAGATCCAGGATGCGGAGCTGGAGATGGTTTTGTCGCCTCACTAATATGGCTGGATGACCTTGATCAAAATTCCGTCCCAGTTCATGATTTATAGGGTAATATTTCTCCAATTAACCTGGAAGCTGGTTCTGTCGGCTCTCGGAAATCCTCAGATTAGCAACAGGATGGCTTCATGGCTTTCAGGCTGCTGTGCGAACAGACAAGGAGGTGCCATCAGCGAATAAAAATTGCTCCATCTATTCATGCCAGCTCGTTCATAGACCAGTCAATTGAAGCGTAAATTGGAGGAGACAGATGAAACCAAAACTGAATATCGTCTTTGCTTTGTTTACAATTCTGGCCCTGGTTCTGGCTGCGTGCGGCCCAGCGCCGCAGGCTACCCAGGCTCCCGCGCCGGCTGAGACTTCGCCCCCCGAACAAATGCCGACGGAGGCGCCAACGGAAGCGCCGACGGAGGTTCCCACCGAAGCGCCCGTGGTAACCGAGGCGCCCGTGGCAACCGAAGCGGTGGCGGAGGGGGAGACTTACAAAATCGGCTTCGCCCCCGCGATTACCGGCCCAGGATCCAGCCTGGGGGCACCGGAACATGAAACTGGCCAGCTGATCGCCCAGCAATTGGCTGATCAAGGCGGTATCGTGGGTCCCGACGACGTACGTCACCCGGTAGAGATCATGATCTTTGACACTGAAACGAATCCCGACGTTGCCGTAAGCGTTGTGCGGCGCATGATCGAGGAGGAGAACGTCCAGGTAGTTGTAGCGGGCACAACCACTGGGATCAGCATGGCGATTGTTCCCATCATCACTGAAGCGGAGGTCCCCTACATTTCCATGGCCTCGTCTGGCGCTATTGTTAAGGATCCCGACACTGGGGAAACGCGCACATGGGCTTTCAAGACCGCCCAGGACAACCTTGCCTCAGCTCAATGGCAGGCGCAATACCTTAGCGATCTGGGCCTGACCCAGGTTTGTCATCTATCGGAGAACAGCGGGTATGGCGCAGACACGCTGGCTCAGGCTCAAACGGCCTTTGGAGAGGCTGGCATTGAGATCGTTTACTCTGACTCGTTTGAGCGCGAAGGCACTGAGTTCCCTCAAGTGATCAACGTGCAGACCAGTGGTTGCCAGGCGGTTGTCGTAGGGGCCATCCCACCTGCATCCTCAAACATCTCGATTGCGCTGCGCGACGCCCTTCCCGATATCCCGATTATCCACGGTCACGGGACCTGCAACCAGGAGCATATTGACTTGATGGGTGCAGACGTGGCAGAGGGAATGGTCAGCCCGTGCGGCAAGGTGATGGTAAGCGATACCTTACCTGACGATGACCCCCAGAAAGATGTGTTGGCCAAATACGTCGCCGATTACACCGAATTCACTGGGAAACCAGTCAACACTTTTGGTGGCCATGCCTGGGATGCTGTTATGCTTGCAGTGAATGCCTTGGGCTCCCTGCCGGCGGACCTTGATTTGGCTGCCCAACGATCCGCGGTGCGCGATTATCTGGAAAACGATGTTCATGATTGGCCGGGAATAAGTGGTGTCTACAATTTATCCCCGGATGATCACTTCAGTCTTGGGTTTGACAGCCTCACATTTGTGAAAGTCGAGGGGGGCAAATGGGTGTACTATCCACCTGAAGAATGGAAGTGATTCGATTTGGATGATGAATTGGGGGCCGGAGCCTTTTCCGGCCCCCAATCCTGAGGCAATTTTCGATGAACCGCTTTTCCCTTAAAAATGCACCCCAGATAGTCCGATTATTTGCTGTGTTGCTGATACTTGGTCTA